>JBIPMZ010000045.1:0-11740 GCA_044376165.1 Cyanobium sp. | reverse complement strand
CGGCTGGGAGATGGCGGTGCAGTTCAGCGGTTTGGTGCAGGAACATCAGGCGGTGCGCCAGCACTGCGGCGTCTTCGACATCTCCCACATGGGCGTGCTCGAACTGCGCGGCGACGCCGTGAAAGATGCCATGCAGGCGCTCGTGCCCAGCGATCTGTTCCGCATCGGCCCCGGCGAGGCCTGCTATTCGGTGCTCCTCAACGACGGCGGCGGCATCCGCGACGACCTGATCATTTACGACCGCGGCCGCCTCCCCCTCGCAGGCGGCGCGGCCGGGGAGGAAACCGACGAGCTGGTGCTGGTGATCAACGCCGCCTGCGCCGAGGCGGACACCGCCTGGATCCGCGACCAGCTGGAGCCCCGCGGTATCACCGTGCGCGACCGCAAGGGTGATGGCGTGCTGCTGGCCCTGCAGGGCCCGGAGGCCCCCGCGCGGCTGGAGGCCCTCAGCGGCGCGGATCTCTCCGGCCTGCCCCGCTTCGGTCACCGGGATCTGGTCCTGCGGGGCGGCGCGCTGGAGGGCGTGCCGGTGTTCGCGGCCCGCACCGGCTACACCGGCGAGGACGGCTTCGAGCTGCTGGTGGGCCGCGAGGCGGGCCTGGCCCTGTGGGAGCGGCTGCTGGCGGAGGGGGTCACCCCCTGCGGCCTCGGCGCCCGCGACACCCTGCGCCTGGAGGCCGCCATGCACCTCTACGGCAACGACATGGATGCGGCCACCACCCCCCTGGAGGCGTCCCTGGGCTGGCTGGTGCACCTGGAGATGCCCGCCCCGTTCATCGGCCGCGCGGCGCTCGAACGGCAGACCGCCGAGGGGGTGCGCAAGCGGCTGGTGGGGCTGAAGCTGCAGGGTCGGGCGATCGCCCGCCACGGCTACCCGGTGCGGCACGCCGAGGCGGTGGTGGGGGAGGTGACGAGCGGCAGCTGGTCGCCCACGTTGGGGGAGGCGATCGCCCTGGCCTACGTGCCGGCGGAACTGGCCAAGATCGGCACGGAGCTGGCGGTGGAGATCCGCGGCAAGGCCGAGCCGGCCCGGGTGGTGAAGCGCCCCTTCTATCGCCGCGGTTGAGTGATGGACACCCTGCGCATCAGCGGCCTCCGCGCCTGGGGGTACACCGGCTACTTCGACGCCGAGCAGGAGCTGGGGCAGTGGTTTGAGATCGACCTGGCGATCCAGCTCGATCTCTCCATCACCGGCGCCGACGACGAACTGGCCCACAGCCTCAACTACGCCGCGGTGATCGAGCGGGTGAAGGGGCTGGTGGAGGCCAGCCGCTTCCGCACGATCGAGCGCCTCAACACCTGCATCTGCGAGGCGGTGCTCGCCTTCCCGGAGGTGCGGGAGGTGCGTGCCACCCTGGCGAAGGTGGCGGCCCCGATCCCGGGGTTCGCGGGCCGGATCGCCCTGGAGATGGTCCGCCGCCGCGCTGACGCCGGATGAGCGCGCCTGCGCCCCAGCGGGCCGCCATCGCCCTGGGCGCCAACCTGGGCGACTGCCGGGCCACCCTGGAGGGCGCCCTGGCGGTGCTGGACGCCAGCCCGGGGATACGGGTGCTGGCCCGCTCCCGCTGGTATCGCACCGCCCCGGTGGGCCCGCCCCAGCCCGATTACGTGAACGGTTGCGCCCTGCTGGCGGTGACGCTGGAGCCCGAAGACCTGCTGGAGCGCCTGCTGGCCACGGAGCGCCGCTTCGGCCGGGTGCGGGGTGAGCGCTGGGGCCCCCGCAGCCTCGACCTCGACCTGCTGCTGCTGGGCGATCAACGTGTGGCCAGCCCCCGCCTGACGCTGCCCCACCCGCGGCTGCGGGAGCGGGCCTTCGTGCTGGTGCCCCTGGCGGAGATCGCGCCGGCCTGGATCGATCCGGTCAGCGGCCGCAGCGTGGCGGAGCTGGCGGCGGCGCTGAGGGGCGAGGGCGGCCTGGTGGCGCTTGAGGATGAACAGGCCCTGGCGGCGCTGGAGCCGTAGCCGCCCGCAGGCGGCGGAAGGTGTGCCACAGCCCGCAAGTACGCCTGTATTGTAGATCGATGGCTTGCTGGTTGGCCCGGCTAATCTCATGTCCTTGACGACAGAGGCCCGCACCACAGAACTGGGAGACAATGCGCCACCGCTGGATCCGGCGGGCTGGGTATCCCTGTCGGCGGGCCTGCTGATTATTCTGATCACCTTTTTCACCTCCTACAGCCATGTCGATCTCTTCGGATTCCTCCACTTCAAGGTTAATCAGCAAATCGGAATTCCTCTCCTCCTTGCCGCCTTGGCGGCGCTTGTTGGCGAGGTTAAACTGGCATCCAACAGTCGACGCGCAGATCAGAGTGCTCGAGAGCGAGAGGCGAGAGAAAGAAAGCGAGCGGCGAACGAAGCTGATCGAGAACGAGATCGAGCGGCTGAAGAACGAGAACAAGCGTCTCGCCGCGCTCGAATCCAAGCTCGATTCCTTGTTGCTCAGTGCCGATTCCTCCTCTCAGACACCACCCGAAACCGATTGCAGTTGAACGAAGCCCTGGCGCTGGTGCTGGAGGATCTCCGGCCGGCGGAGGGATGAGCCGCGACGGCCAGCAGGCATCGTACGCATGTACTATAAAGAGCTGCTTTGCCGGCTGGCCCGGCTAATCTCATGTCCTACACGACAGAGGCCCGCGCCAAAGAATCGGCAGATAACGCGCCACCGCTGGATCCGGCGGGCTGGGTCTCCCTGGCGGCGGGCCTGCTGGTCATTCTGATCACCTTTTTCACCTCCTATAACCATGTCGATCTCTTCGGATTCCTGCAGTTCAAGGTTAATCAGCAAATCGGAATTCCTCTCCTCCTTGCCGCCGTGGCGGCGCTGGTTGGCGAGGTTAAACTGGCATCCAACAGTCGACGCGCAGATCAGAGAGCAAGAATGGCAGAGACGAGCGCAAGAGAGCGAGAAGCGAACGAAGCTGATCGAGAACGATATCGAGCGTCTCGCCGCGCTCGAATCCAAGCTCGATTCCTTGTTGCTCAGTGCCGATTCCTCCTCGCAGACACCACCCGAAACCGATTGCAGTTGAACGAAGCCCTGGCGCTGGTGCTGGAGGATCTCCGGCCGGCGGAGGGATGAGCCGCGACGGCCAGCAGGCATCGTACGCATGTACTGTAAACAGCTGCTTTGCCGGCTGGCCCGGCTAATCTCATGTCCTACACGACAGAGGCCCGCGCCAAAGAATCGGCAGACAACGCGCCACCGCTGGATCCGGCGGGCTGGGTCTCGCTGGCGGCGGGCCTGTTGATTATTCTGATCACCTTTTTCACCTCTTACAGCCATGTCGATCTCTTCGGATTCATGCAGTTCAAGGTTAATCAGCAAATCGGAATTCCTCTCCTCCTTGCCGCCTTGGCGGCGCTGGTTGGCGAGGTTAAACTGGCATCCAACAGTCGACGCGCAGATCAGAGTGCTCGAGAGCGAGAGGCGGGAGAAAGAATGGCAGAGTCGCGCGCAAGAGAGCGAGAAGCGAACGAAGCTGATCGAGAACGATATCGAGCGTCTCGCCGTGCTCGAATCCAAGCTCGATTCCTTGTTGCTCAGTGCCGATTCCTCCTCGCAGGCACCACCCGAAACCGATTGCAGTTGAACGAAGCCCTGGCGCTGGTGCTGGAGGATCTCCGGCCGGCGGAGGGATGAGCCAGGTGTGCCGCGGGTAGCTGCAATGGTTCATAATAGCTAGAAAGCCATCACCCGCCCCCACAGCTCCAGATGCCCCGCCTCAGCGACCAGGAACGCCAGGAGGTGATGCGCTATCTGGAGGCGGATCAGCCGTTACCGGAAAAATACCGCTTCCTGTTGTTTGAAGACAAACGCCAGGTGGAGCTGGTCTGGAACGGCAAGACCAACACGGTCTGCAACGTGGTGCTGCCGTTCCAAACGATCGAGCAGGTGGACGAGCCCCGCGCTGAGCAGCCGGTGGATGCGATGGAGGCGCTGCAAACGGATCTGTTCAGCACCGATCCCCGCGGCCGCCAGCTCAAGGGCTGGACGAACAAATTGATCTGGGGCGACAACAAGCTGATCCTCAGCTCGCTCAAAAATGGCCCCCTGCGCGAGCAGATCGAAGCCCAGGGCGGCTTGAAGCTGATCTATATCGATCCGCCCTTTGATGTGGGCGCTGACTTTTCGATGGATATTGAGATCGGCGGCGAGTCGTTCACCAAGAAGCCGAATATTCTGGAGGAGATTGCCTATCGGGATACGTGGGGAGCTGGGGCAGATTCATTTCTGAGCATGATTTACGAGCGCCTCATTCTAATGAAAAGCTTGCTTGCAGAGGACGGAAGTGTCTATATCCACACCGGCCCCAATGTGAACAATGCAATGAGATCAATTACAGAAGAAGTGTTTGGAACGTCCAACTTTGAGCGAGAAATAATTTGGCAACGAGTCTCAGCCAGAAGCCACGGAAAGTTTTTTCCGGCTACACACGACTGCATCTTGTTTGCAAGAAAAGGTGCATCACCAGCATGGAATCAGCAGTATGTAGTCACAAGCCAAAAGCTGATCGAAAGTCACTATGGCAATATCGAAGAAGGCTCTAATCGCAGATTCACACTAGACAATTGCCTAAACCAAAATCCCGACAGACCGAATCTTCGATACGAATTAAATGGGCACACTAGAACATGGCGGTGGTCCCAGGAGAAGATGAGGCAACTCATAAGCGAAGGTCGCATTGTTTTTACATCAACTGGAATGCCGAGATTCAAGCGGTATCTTGATGAATCAAAAGGAGTTCCACTCCAGTCAATATGGACAGACATTACTCCCGTCAATTCTCAAGGCCATCAAGACACGGGGTATAGCACACAAAAGCCAGAGTCACTCCTTGAAAGAATAGTTTTATCATCTTCCAACGAGGGCGACCTCATCGCCGACTTCTTCTGCGGCTCCGGCACCACCGCCGCCGTGGCGGAAAAGCTGGGTCGCAAGTGGATCGCCACGGATCTCGGCAAGTTCGCCATCCACACCACCCGCAAGCGCCTGATCGGCGTGCAGCGCCAGCTCAAGGCGGAAGGCAAAAACTACCGCGCCTTCGAAATCCTCAACCTCGGCCGCTACGAACGCTCCCACTACATCGGCATCAACCCCAACCTGCGCGAAGAGCAGCAACAGCAGCAGCTCCGCCAGAAAGAAGCCGATTTTCTCGCCCTCATCCTCAAGGCCTACCAGGCCGAACCCGTTTCCGGCTTCGCCTGCTTCCAGGGCAAACGCGCCGGCCGCCTCGTGGCCATCGGCCCTGTGAACCTGCCGATCTCACGCCTGTTTGTGGAAGAACTCATCCTCGAATGCCGCAAGCAACGCCTCAGCCGCGTCGACCTGCTCGGCTTTGAATTTGAAATGGGCCTCTTCCCCAACGTGCTCGATGACGCCCGCGCCAAAGGCATCGACATCGCCCCCAAATACATCCCCGCCGATGTGTTCGACAAACGCGCTGTGGATAAACACCAGGTGGTATTTCACGATGTTGCCTACATCGAAGCCACGCCGCTGATCCACGGCAGCAGCGTGGCCATTCAGCTCAGCGATTTCACGGTGTTCTACTCCCAGGATTCGATCGCCTTCGCCGAAGCCTCCCTCGCCGCCAGCAAAAAAGCCGGCTCGCGCATCATCGTGGACAACGGCCAGATCGTGAAGCTCAGCAAGAATTCCCGCGGCCAGATCAGCCACGACACCCTCACCCAGCACTGGACCGATTGGATCGATTACTGGGCTGTCGACTTCAACTACGAAAGCAAACGCGAAATCATTCGCGTGCCCCTCGAACCCTCCGCCCAGGACATGATCCCCGGCCTTGAATCCGGCCAGCTGCCACTCGCCGCCTACGAAGAACGCTGGACGGGCGACTACATCTTCGAAAACGAATGGCAAAGCTTTCGCACCCGCCGCGATCGCTCCCTCGAACTCACCACCATCCCCCACGAACTCACGCCCGGCCGTCGCAAAATCGCCGTGAAAGTAGTGGACATCTTCGGCAACGACACCATGACCATCCTCGATCTGGTGCTCTGACCCCCCATGGCCCTGCCCCCTGGCTTTCCCAGCGATCCGCACCTGGTTCTCGATCCATCCCAGCGCTGGCTTCCCGATCCACGCCGGCCCGATGGCTCCAGCAACGAGCTCCTGCTTCCGCCGCTGGTGACTCAGTTGCGTCAGCACGTGCAAGGCTTTCGCGAGGCCAGCTACGCCGGCGCCAGCGCCACCAGCCAGGCGCTGCTGCACTGGTGGTTTCTGGAACCCCATCTCCTGGCCAATGCTGAGGGCAACCTTGAGGAGTTCCGCTATTTCTTCGCCCAACGCGAAGCGATCGAAACCATCATCTACCTCCTGGAGGTGGCCAATGTCACCGACAAGTTCGACCTGTTGCGCTTTGATTCCAGTGGCGAGGTCTCCGCCAACTTCTTCGACGAAACCTGGCTGCGCCTGGTGATCAAGATGGCCACCGGCAGTGGCAAAACCAAAGTATTGAGCCTGGTGATCGCCTGGTGTTTCTTCCACAAGCTCTACGAACCCGCCTCGCCGCTCGCCCGTAACTTCCTGCTCATCGCACCCAACATCATCGTGCTCGATCGCCTCGCCCGCGATTTCGACGGCCTGCGCATCTTCTTCACCGATCCCGTGCTACCCGCCAATGGCTACGCAGGACGCCCCTGGCGCGACGACTTCCAACTCACGGTCCACCTCCAGGACGACGTGCACGTGGTTCAACCCACAGGCAATCTCTTCCTTTCCAACATCCACCGCGTCTACGCCGGCAACGACGCCATCCCCTCCGCAGACGACGACGACAGCCGTGACTATTTCCTCGGCACCCGCCCCACTGGCTCCGCGCTGGATTCCAAGGTCGATCTGGGCCAGATCGTTCGGGAAATCGATGAACTCGTGGTGCTCAATGATGAAGCCCATCACATCCACGATGCCGGCCTCGCCTGGTTTCAATCCATCGCCGACATCCACAACCGCCTCCTCCAGAAAGGCTCAGCCCTCAGCCTCCAACTCGACGTCAGCGCTACGCCACGTCACAACAACGGCGCCGTTTTCGTGCAGACCATTGCCGATTACCCGCTCGTGGAAGCCATCGCCCAGAACGTGGTCAAGCATCCCCGTCTGCCCGATCAAGCCAGCCGCGCACGGCTGGTGGAACGACCCAGCGCAATCTACACCGAAAAACATGCTGATTATCTCGATCTTGGCGTGATCGAATGGCGCAAAGCCTACGACGAACACCGAAAGCTCGGCAAAAAGGCCATCCTGTTTGTGATGACCGATGACACCCGCAACTGCGACGATGTCGCCACCTACCTCAGCGAAACCTATGCCGATCTCAAAGGCGCCGTGCTGGTGATTCACACCAAGCAGAATGGCGACATCTCCGAAGCCGCCTCCGGCAAGGCCAAGGAAGAGCTGGATCGCCTGCGCAGGCTCGCCAACGCCATCGACAGGGCCGACAGCCCCTACAAAGCGATTGTCTCCGTGTTGATGCTGAAGGAAGGCTGGGATGTGCGCAACGTCACCACCATCGTGGGGTTGCGCTCCTACTCCGCCAAAAGCAACATCCTGCCCGAGCAAACGCTGGGTCGAGGCCTCCGCAAGATGGTCCCCGGCGGGCTGGAGGAGGGTCTCAGCGTGATCGGCACCCAGGCCTTCATGGACTTCGTGGAATCCATCCAGGCCGAAGGCGTCACCCTCGAACGCACCGCCATGGGCCCCGGCGGGGGCGGCAACACCCTGCTGGCCATCGAGGTGGATCGCGACTCCACCAACAAAGATCTCCACGCCCTCGACATCCCCCTGCCGATCCTCAGCCCCCGCGTGGTGCGGCAGCCCAATGCCCTCGCCGGCCTCGATCCCCGCACCATCCCCTTCCAGCCGCTCCCCTATCAGAACTACGCCGAGGATCAGTTGCGCGAGATCGTCTTCCGCGACATCAGTACCGGCGTCGTCACCCACACCACCGTGCTGGATCCCGCCACGGTGGTGGACTACCGCAACGTGCTCGGCTACTTCGCCCAGACCCTCTGCCAACACACCAAACTCTTCAGCAGCCAGGCCACCCTCTACGGCCAGCTCAAGCGCTTCATCCAGCACGATCTCTTCGGCCACTCCATCGATCTCGAAGCGGCCAACACCCTCCGCAATCTCGCCGAGCCTCCAGCCACCCGCACGATCCTCGACACCTTCACCAAGGCCATCAACGCCGTCACCGTGCACGATCGCGGTGGCGCCCAGATCGTCGGCCAGCTCAGCCTGCTCGCCACACGCCCCTTCATGGTGAAGCCCCAGCCCTTTCTCGTACCCCACCGCAGCGTCTTCAATCGCATCGTCGGTGATCGCGATCTCGAACTCTCCTTCGCCGAATTCCTTGACAGCTGCCCGGATGTGTTCAGCTTTGCCAAGAATTACCTCGCCATCGGCTTCAAACTCGATTACGCCAAGGCCAACGGTGATCTTTCCAACTACTACCCCGATTTCATCGTCAAGCTCAGCAACGGCTCGGTGGTCATCGTCGAAACCAAGGGCCTGGTGGATGTGGATGTACCCCACAAAATGCGACGCCTGGCTCAGTGGATTGCCGATCTCAACGCCCTGCAATCCGACGTGAACTACGACTTTGTGTTTGTGGATGAGGCCGGCTTCAGCAACCATCGCCCCCACACCTTCGCCCAGTTACTACAAAGTTTTCGCGACTTCAAAACCGTTCACCCCTGACCTCCCGCTCCTGCCCTGCTCCCGCGAGGGCGGCTGGCCGAGATCGGGGGCCTGCGGAGCGAATGGGAGAATTCACTCTTTGCTCCCCCCTTAGCCCATGGGCAGCCCCGTCACCCCCGACCAGCCAGCCCCTCCGCCGGCCGGGATCGTGGCGCGCCAGTGGTGCGGCGACCTGCGGCAGGAGGATGGCGAGCGCCGCGTCACCCTCCATGGCTGGGTCGACCGGCGCCGCGACCACGGCGGCGTGATCTTCATCGACCTGCGCGACCGCAGCGGCACCGTGCAGGTGACGGTGGATCCGGAGCTGGGGCCAGAGGCCTTTGCCGTGGCCGAGCACCTGCGCAACGAAACCGTGCTGCGGGTGGTCGGCACCCTCAGGCCGCGACCGGCCGAATCGGTGAACGAACGCCTGGCCACCGGCAGCCTGGAAGTGCTGGCGGCCGATCTCACGGTGCTGAATACCGTCAAGGGCAATCTGCCCTTCCCGGTTTCGGTGCACGACGAAGAGAACACCCGCGAGGAGCTGCGGCTGCGCCACCGCTACCTGGATCTGCGCCGCGAGCGCATGAGCGGCAACCTGCGGCTGCGCCACCAGGTGGTGAAGACGATCCGGGCCTTCCTGGCGGGCGCCGGGCCGCAGGAGAGCGGCGAGGGCTTCCTCGAAGTGGAGACGCCGGTGCTCACCCGCTCCACCCCCGAAGGCGCCCGCGACTACCTGGTGCCCAGCCGGGTGTGCGGCGGCGAGTGGTTCGCCCTGCCCCAATCGCCCCAGCTGTTCAAGCAGCTGCTGATGGTGGGCGGGATGGAGCGCTATTACCAGATTGCCCGCTGCTTCCGCGATGAGGATCTGCGGGCCGATCGCCAGCCGGAGTTCACCCAGCTGGACATGGAGATGAGCTTCCTCGACCAGGAGCAGATCCTCGCCCTCAACGAGCGCTTGATCGCGGCGATCTGGAGGGAGGTGAAGGGGATCGAGCTGCCCCTGCCCTTCCCCCGTCTCACCTGGAACGAGGCGATGGCCCGCTACGGCACCGACCGGCCCGACACGCGCTACGGGATGGAGCTGGTGGATGTGTCCGATCTGGTGGCGGACATGGGGTTCAAGGTGTTCAGCGGCGCCGTGGCTTCCGGCGGGGCGGTGAAGGTGCTGCCGGTTCCCGGCGGCAACGAGGCGCTCAGCAACGTGCGCATCAAGCCCGGTGGCGATGTGTTCAGCGAGGCCCAAAAAGCCGGCGCCGGTGGGCTGGCCTTCATCCGCGTGCGGGAGAACGGCGAGATCGACACGATCGGTGCGATCAAGGACAACCTCACGGAGGCGAAGAAGGCCGAGCTGCTCGCGCGCACTGGCGCCGAGCCCGGCACCCTGCTGCTCTTCGGCGCCGGCGACACCGCCACGGTGAACAAGGCGCTCGATCGGGTGCGCCAGTTCCTCGCCCGTCAGCTGGGCCTGGTGCCCGCCGAGCGGGACAACGACACCTGGAACTTCCTCTGGGTGGTGGATTTCCCGATGTTCGAGTTCAACGCCGACGAGCAGCGCCTGGAAGCTCTGCACCATCCCTTCTGCGCCCCCAACACCGACGACCTGGGCAGCGATCCGGCCGCCTGGGCCGAGCGGCTGCCCACCGCCCGCGCCCGGGCCTACGACCTGGTGCTCAACGGCCTGGAGCTGGGCGGCGGCTCGCTGCGCATCCACGATTCCGCCCTGCAGCGCCAGGTGCTGCAGGCGATCGGCCTGCCCCTTGAGGAGGCGGAGCGGCAGTTTGGCTTCCTGCTGGAGGCCCTCGACATGGGCGCCCCACCCCACGGCGGCATCGCCTACGGCCTCGACCGCATGACCATGCTGCTGGCGGGCGAGGAATCGATCCGCGACACCATCGCCTTCCCGAAAACTCAGCAGGCCCGCTGCCTAATGACCCAAGCCCCCGCCGGAGTGGACGAGAAGCAGCTGCGGGAGCTGCATGTGGCCAGCACCTGGGTGGAGGAGGAGGAGGGGGCGTAGGGGCGCTCTCCGGCCCAGCGGCCTCCACCAGAGGCCCCGGCGGGGGTCAGCGAGCGGCGAGCTGGAGGCGGCGACGCAGGCGACGGGTGGCGTGCAGCAGCACCGGCAGCCCACCCACCGCCAACGGTGCGGGGACGGGGGGTGGGGCAGGATTGAGCCGCAGAGAGCGGGAAGGGGCCGCGGAGTCGCAGTTCACCACGGCAGCGCTGACATCGCTGCAGAAGAAACCGTTGGTGGTGAGGGTGGCGCCGGGAAGCGCGGTGGGGCTGTAGGTGACCGTCGTTCCCGGGCCGAGGGGTGTAAGCAGATCGAAGGCGAGCGCCAGGAAATTGCGTTCCCTCACGGTGAGGGAGGTCGGGGCCGCATAGTTCAGGCTCACCACGGGTTGGCCGGTGGCATCGACCTCGATGGTCAGGCCGGTCTGGTCGACGGTGAAGGCGTCAGTCACCTCTGCGAGGGGAGTGGTGCCTTGGCCCGGCGAGAACTGCGGACAATAAGGGTCCGTGCCGTTGGCGCGGAAATCGCATAGCAGGGTGGTGAGGCTGGGGCTGAAGGCGAGCAGACCGGAGTCGTACGTGAAATCGAACTCGAAGGTCAACCGGCCCGAAACAGGATCATCCGGCCCGAAGCCTGCATCGACGATCACCAGAAAGGCCCTGAAGGGCCGGTCCGGACGGATGGAGGCGCAGGAGGGGGAAAAGGGATACGAGGGGTAGGCCGTGCACCAGCTGCTGGAGACGTAGCTGTTGTTGTAGGGGATCTTTTCCGCCGCGGCCGGGCTGGCCAGAGCAGCCCCCAGGGCCAGGCAGCCCCCGAGGATCACCCCGGGCCGCCGCAGGGAAAGAAATGGCGAGGCGTTGGCGCGGAGAGGGTTCATGGAGAGATCTCAAGAAGTGGAGGAAGGGCAAAAAGAGGGCAGCTCGCCCACCCCTGTCTGTCCCGGGCCCGCCGCGAAGCTCGCAGAGCAGGCTGTTGGAGGTACGCTCGACTGGCGAAACACCACCGTAGATGAATTCCTGAGGACC
>JBIPMZ010000373.1:0-3165 GCA_044376165.1 Cyanobium sp. | reverse complement strand
AGGGGTCTCGGCCATGGAGCGCTGATGATCTTGGCGGAGCTTACGGCCGTTTCCAGGCGGTGCCCCGGACCGCAGCCGAGGGCGATCAGGAGTCCAGCGGGATCAGGGCTGGCCTGGAGGGGAGGGGGAGAGCGGGGGGATGGAGCGGAAAGCGGTCGTTGAGCAGGCGATCGATCAAGGCCCGGGCGCCCTCGGCGGCAAGGCGGGGACTGTGGCTGGGAGCAGCGGGGATGCGGCGGCCATCCACCTCGATGGTGCCGGCCTTGAGGGCTGCATAGGACACCCCGCCGAAGCTGGGCTTGATCCGGCGCGGGATCGACACATCGAGCACCGGCGCCTCCAGGGCGCTGTCCGGGGTGGCCACCTGGGCCGCGATCCCGCCATGGAGCAGCGGAATCGGGGCGGCCACCACCACCAGCAGGGCGCCCCCATGGCCCTCGAAATGGGCGGCCCGCAGCCAGCGGGGATCGAGGTCGTGGAGATCGACGCTGAGGGCCGCGACGGCGCCGGGGGTGCGAGCGTGGCCCGTGGGCAGGCGTTTCGGTCTGGGCTGGTGAGCGCTGCCGCTGCCCATCACCCAGCCGATCGCACCGCCGACCAGCACGGGCGAACCCGGCCCGAGCAGGGAGAGACCGGGCATCGCCAGGCCGATGCTGTCGGCACCCCCACAGGTGTAGAGCGCCTGGGCGAAGGGGCCGAGCAACGGTCCCCAGCCGGTGCGCAGCACCCCTTCGGCACTGCTGAGGGCGACGAGCCCGTTCTCGACGATGCCGCGATGGAGCAGCAGGCGGCCCCCGCCGATGCGCCGCAGGTCGAGACGGGTGTGCAGCTCCCGTCGCGGTTGCAGCGGGGTGCCCTCACCGCCGCTGCTCAGCTCGATGCTGCGACCGGCCAGGAGGCTCGCCAGCACCTGGGCACCGCCATGGCCCGCCTCGCTGGCCCCACCGATCGGCAGCACCAGATCCCCGGCCGAACCCGCGGCCAGGGCGGTGACGCCATCGAGCTGGGGATCCCGCATCCGGATCGGCGGATCGGTGGGCCCAAGGTGAAGCACCAGGCTGGCCTGGTCGGTGAAGCCCGCATCCGCCGCCACCACCACGTCGGTGCAGCCATAGGCCTCGGCCAGGCCGTCCTCTGCGGCCAGTCGGCGAAAGTCGGCGGCGAGCCGCACCCGCAGATCGCCGCGGCGCTGGCGCTCGCGCAGGTCCTCGGCGCTGCGGGGCCGCAGGCCGTCGGTGGGCTGGGGCGCCAGGCCTGGGTCCGGCCCCCGGGCATTGGTGCCGCTTGGGGCGCCGCTGGGAAAGCTGCTGGCGGAGCCGCTGGGGGAGCCGCTGGGGGAGGCCATGGCCGGGAGGACCCCGAAAAGGGGCGGGAATGCCTCCAGGGTGGCCCGACCGCTGCCGGGCCGGCCAGCGCCCGGCCGGCTGGCCGGCTCGATGGCAAGGTGTTGAGGAGCCTGGAAACAGCCGCCACGCTTCGATAGAGTGGCTCCAGTCCCTGGCGGCGTGAATGGCGGATCCCTCCGGACCGGGCGAGAACAGTCCCGGCGATTCCGACGGACGGATCATCCAGACCGACCTCCGCAACGAGATGTCGCGCTCCTATCTGGAGTACGCGATGAGCGTGATCGTGGGTCGGGCCCTTCCCGATGCCCGCGACGGCCTCAAGCCGGTGCATCGCCGCATCCTGTACGCGATGTACGAGCTGGGTCTGACCAGCGACCGTCCATACCGCAAGTGCGCCCGCGTCGTCGGCGAGGTGCTCGGCAAGTACCACCCCCATGGCGACACCGCGGTCTACGACGCCCTGGTGCGCATGGCCCAGGACTTCTCAATGCGCCTGCCCCTGATCGATGGGCACGGCAACTTCGGCTCGGTCGACAACGACCCGCCGGCGGCGATGCGCTACACCGAATCGCGCCTGCAGTCGCTCACCACCGACGCCCTGCTGGAGGACATCGAAAGCGAGACCGTCGATTTCATCGACAACTTCGACGGCTCCCAGCAGGAGCCCACCGTGATGCCGGCGCGCATTCCGCAGCTGCTGCTCAACGGCTCCACCGGCATCGCCGTGGGGATGGCCACCAACATCCCTCCCCACAACCTCACCGAACTGATCGACGGTCTGCTGGCCCTGATCGCCAATCCCGAGCTCGATGACCGGGCCCTGATGGCCCTGATCCCTGGTCCTGACTTCCGCGAGACCTACAGCACCGGCCGGGGTTCCGTGACGATGCGGGGCGTGGCGGCGATCGAGACGATCGAGGCCAAGGGAAGGCCCGATCGGGACGCGGTGATCATCACCGAACTGCCCTATCAGACCAACAAGGCGGCCCTGATCGAGCGGATCGCCGAACTGGTCAATGAGAAGAAACTCGAGGGCATCGCCGACATTCGCGACGAGAGCGACCGCGACGGCATGCGGATCGTGATCGAGTTGCGCCGTGATGCCTATCCGCAGGTGGTGCTCAACAACCTGTTCAAGCTCACACCGCTGCAGAGCAACTTCAACGCCTACATGCTCGCCCTGGTCAAGGGCGAGCCGGTGCTGCTCACCCTGCGGCGCCTGCTGGAGGTGTTCCGCGACTTCCGGATCGAGACGATCGAGCGGCGCACCCGCTACCTGCTGCGCAAGGCCGAGGAACGCGATCACATCCTGCTCGGTCTGCTGATTGCGCTCGACAACCTCGACGCGATCATCGCCCTGATCCGCGCCGCTGCCGACACCGCCACGGCCCGCCAGGGTCTGGTGGAGCAGTTCGGCCTCAGCGAAGTCCAGGCCGACGCCATCCTGCAGATGCAGCTGCGCCGCCTGACCGCCCTGGAGGCCGACAAAATCCGCCTTGAGCACGAGGATCTGCTCGCGAAGATCACCGACTACCAGGACATCCTGGCCCGGCGTGAACGGGTGCTCGGCCTGATCAGCGACGAGCTGCAGGCGATCCGCGCCCGCTACGACTCTCCTCGCCGCACCGAGATCCTCGATCTCGAGGGCGGCCTCGACGACATCGACCTGATCGCCAACGAGCGCTCGGTGGTGCTGCTCACCGAAAACGGCTACCTCAAGCGGATGCCGGTGAGCGAGTTCGAGGCCACCAGCCGCGGCACCCGCGGCAAGGCCGGCACCCGCAGCCAGGGCGAGGAGGCGGTGAAGCTGTTCATCAGC
>JBIPMZ010000044.1:0-11744 GCA_044376165.1 Cyanobium sp. | reverse complement strand
CCCAGCGGTGAACCGGCCGGGGGCAGCCAGCCCTGCCAGGGGGATCCTGGCAGGGCGACACAGCCGCGTTGCCCTCAGCTGGCGGCGGCGGAGCGGCGGCGGCGGGCGCGGCCGGCGGGCTCCAACTCCGGCACCGGCTGCGGAGAGCGATCCACAGACACGGCGGCGGCGGCGGCGACGGCAGGGATGGGCGCGGCAGCACGACTCCCATCACGGGGTCCGCTGCCGCCGACCTCCCGACGCACGCGAGGGGCTGGGCGGCTGTCGGCATCGGCCTCGGCCTGGCCCCGGTAGGCGGGGGTTCCCGCGGGGGCGGGGTGCACAAGGCAGACGATGAGCGGTTCCACCTGCAGCTCGCGGCGCAGGCGGCGCTGGAGACCCAGTTCGATTTCGCGCTGCACCCCCACCCAGTCGACCTCTGGAGCCTTGCCGCCGGTGTTGCGGGCCAGCTGATTCCAGCGGTTTTCCAACACCCAGCCGATCTCCCGCTCCGACCAGATCGAGAGTTTGCGGGGGTCTGCCGTGGTGACCACACCCCGCAGATGCACCCGCGCCGGGGCGGTCATGAGGCCATCCGGGCTGATCGTGGCCAGCAGGGTGATCACCCCATCCTCCGCCAGCTGCTGCCGCTCCTTCAACACCCGCGCATCGATGATGCCCGTGCGGGAGCCATCGAGCAGTTCGATGCCGGCCTTGACGGGATCGCCCTTGCGGAGCGTTTCGGGAGTGAGTTCAACCACATCCCCGTTTTCGATGATCAGCGTGTGATCAGCGGGAACGCCCATCGACTGGCCAGTGCGGGCGTGGGCGACGAGCATGCGGTGCTCGCCATGCACCGGCACAAAGAATTTCGGTCGGGTGAGGGCCAACATCAACTTTTGATCCTCCTGGCTGCCGTGGCCGGAGACGTGGATGCCCTCCCCCTTGCCATAGACCACCTTGGCGCCAAGCATCATCAAACGGTCGATGGTGTTGACGACGGAGATCGTGTTGCCCGGGATGGGGCTGGCCGAAAAGATGATGGTGTCGGACGACTTGACCTGCACCTGCGGATGCTCGCCGCGGGAGATGCGACTCAGGGCCGCCAGCGGCTCCCCCTGGCTGCCGGTCATCAGCAGGAGGGTTTCGCGATCGGGCAGATCGCGAATCTGCTTGATCGGCACGAACAGATCGTCGGGGCAGTGCATGTAGCCGAGCTCGCGCGCCTTGGCGATCACGTTGAGCATCGAGCGGCCCAGCAGGGCCACCTTGCGGCCGTGCTTCATCGCCAGCTCGAGGATCATCGCCACGCGCTGGGTGGAGCTGGCAAAGGTGGTGATGATCACCCTCCCTTCCGCATTGGCGAAATGGCGATCGAGGTTTGGGAACACCGATCGCTCCGGCGGCGTGAAGCCGGGCAGCTCGGCATTGGTGGAGTCGGAGAACAGGCAGAGCACGCCCTTTTCGCCATACTGGGCCATGCGCTGGATGTCGAAGTTCTCCCCGTCCACCGGCGTGTGGTCAAACTTGAAATCACCAGTGAACACAACAACCCCGACGGGGGTTGTGATGGCCAGGGAGAAACTATCGGAGATGGAGTGGGTGTTTCGGATGAACTCCACCGAGAAGTGCTGACCGACCTTCACCACATCGCGAGGGGAAACCGTTTGAATGGTGGTGCGGTCTGTAACCCCCGCCTCCTCCATCTTGCCCTGGAGCATCGACATGGCCAGGCGGGGGCCATAAATCACAGGGATATTAAAATGGCGGAGGTGATAGGGAATGCCACCGATGTGATCTTCATGGCCGTGGGTGACGATCATGCCCCGGATGCGCTTCTGATTCTCCCGCAGGAAAGCGGTGTCAGGCAGCACCACATTGACGCCGTGCATGCCATCGCTGGGGAAGGCGAGACCGGCATCGACGAGCATCAGGTCATCGCCGTACTCAAAAACGCAGGTATTTTTACCAATCTCATGCAGACCCCCCAGCGGGATCACCCGCAGACAGGGCGACTTGCCAGCCTTTGGATTGGCGGCTTTGGGATTGGCGGCGGGGAATTTCGTGGTGGATTTGGCGGAACTGTGTTGACCGTTTGGACTGTTCATGTAAAGAGGCGGAGGAGAGAAAAGAGAATCTGGAGCACAGAAAGGGATCGGGCGCAGGCCTTGGCGTCAGGTGGGACGCAGGGCGGCGAGGATCGAACTGAGGCGTTGGCGCACGGCGCTGTCGGCGGAAACGAGGGGAAGTCGAGGGGCGCCCACCGGCCAGCCTTCCAGCTCCAAGGCGGCCTTGACGGGGATTGGGCTCGTGGTGCAGAAGAGAGCCTTGAACAGGGGCAGCAGCCGCTGATGGAGCTGAAGGGCGGTCGCCGCGTCGCCGTCGAAGTAAGCGCGCACCATGGTCTGGATCTCGGGTCCGACGAGATGGCTGGCGACACTCACCACGCCGACGGCTCCCACGGCCAGCATCGGCAGCGTGAGGGAATCGTCGCCGCTGTACACCGCCAGACGATCACCGCAGAGGGCGCGCAGCTGGCTGACCTCTTCCGGGGTACCGCTGGCGGCCTTGTAGCTGAGGATGTTGGGGAGATCGAGGAGACGGGCGGTGGTTTCCGGCTGCAGATGGCAACCGGTGCGGCCGGGTATGTTGTAGAGCATTAGCGGCAGTTCCGCGACCGCCGTGGCGATGGCCCGGAAATGGGCCTCAAGGCCTTCCTGGGGCGGTCGGTTGTAATAGGGCACCACCACCAGAGCTCCATGGGCGCCGATGGAGGCCGCCTGGAGCGTGGCCTCCACCGCCTCGGCCGTGCAATTGCTGCCGGTGCCCGCCAGCAGGAACGCCCGCCCCCCCACCGCTTCCCGCACCGCGGCAAACAGGCGGTGCTGTTCCTCCCAATGGAGGGTGGGGGATTCACCGGTGGTGCCGCACAAAACCAGGCCCTCCGAGCCCTGGCTCACCAGGTGGTCCGCCAGCCGAGCCGCCAGCGCCAGATCCACCGACCCATCCGGGGCGAAGGGGGTGACCATGGCGGTGACGACCCGGCCGAAGGGCACGGGCAGGGAGACCGGGCTCAAGCCGCACCTCCCGCCGGGGTCGCATCCGGTCCTTCTCGCAGCAATTCGGCGATCTGAATGGCGTTCAGGGCCGCGCCCTTGCGGATCTGATCGCCGCAGAGCCAGATCTCCAGGGCGCAGGGCTCGCTCAGATCCTGGCGGATGCGGCCCACCGCCACCGCATCGCGGCCGGTGACGTCGGTGGGCATCGGGAAGCGCTGCACCGCCCAGTCGTCGATCAGCTCCACCCCTGGGGCCCGGGCCAGCAAGCTGCGCGCTTCCTCGACGGGAAAGGGCTCTTCAAACTCGAGGTTCACCGCCTCGGAATGGGCCCGCAGCACCGGCACCCGCACGCAGGTGGCGGTGAGCCGCAGGTGGGGCAGGCCCATGATCTTGCGGGTCTCGTGGAGCATCTTCAGCTCCTCCTCGCAATAGCCGTTGGGCTGCAGGGGGGAATTGTGAAGGAACAGATTGAAGGCGAGGGAATGGGGAAGTACCTCACTGACCGGCTGCCCCCCCTCCAGCACGGTGCGACTGAGGGTTTTCAGTTCTTCCATCGCCCGGGCCCCCGCGCCGCTGGCCGACTGATACGTGCTGACCACAACACGCCGCAAGGGGCGTCTGGACGCCAGCGGGGCCAGGGCCACGCTCAGCAGGATCGTGGTGCAGTTGGGATTGGCGAGGATGCCACTATGCGCGAAGGCCGCCTGGGGGTTGACTTCCGGCACCACCAGCGGCACGCCGGGATCGAGGCGGAAGGCGCTGGAGTTGTCGATCACCACCGCGCCTTCGGCGACGGCCAGGGGGGCCCACTGGCGCGAGGTGGCGCCACCGGCGGAGGCCAGCACCAGATCGACCCCCGCGAAGGAGGCCGCCTCCACGGGGCGCACCGGCAGCGGTTGGCCCTGCCAAAGGACAGACTGGCCGGCCGAGCGGGGGGAGGCGAGGGGGATCAGCTCCGCGATCGGGAACTGCCGCTCCGCCAGCAGGGTGAGCAGTTCCTGGCCCACGGCCCCGGTGGCGCCGAGAACCGCCACCCGCAGGGGCCGACGAGGCAGGAGCCAGGGGGTGGCCGGTCGACTGGTGGTGGCGGGGCTGTCGGAGGGCAGAGCGGCGTTCAACGGAAGCGGTGGGAAAGAGGAGAGGCGGGGAAAAAGGAAAGGGGGCGCGCGACCGGGCGGGGGGAATGGCCAAGCCCTGGATGCGACTTAGAGGAGATATCGCCACGTTCTGCGTCGCTTCAACAATACGTGGAGAATCGCCGGTACGGCCACTTTCTAGGATCGCAGGCCGCCCGCTCTCCGAGGCCCGGCCCATGAGTCCTGCCGCCAGCTCCAGCTCCCCCCCCTCCTCGCCGGCCGGGTCCCCAGCCCAGCAAGCCGGGAGCGGCGAGGGCGAACTGAGGGTGAGCACCGCAGCCCTTCCCCGCAGCCGGGTGGCGCTCGAGCTGAGCGTGCCCGGTGGCCGCTGCCAGGCCAGCTACGAGAGCGCCTTCCAAAAGCTGAGCCGCGACGTGCGGCTGCCGGGCTTCCGCAAGGGCAAGGTACCCCGCCCGGTTCTGCTGCAACGGATCGGGGCCCAGCGCATCCGCGCCACCGCCCTGGAGGAGCTGGTGGACAGCGCCTTCCGCGACGCCCTCGGCCAGGTGGAGATCGCCCCCCTGGGTCGGCCCGAGCTCTCGGAGGCCTTCGAGACGGTGCTCGAAAGGTTCGCCCCCGGCCAGGCCCTCACCTTCACCCTGGAGCTCGACGTTCAGCCGACGCCGACGCTGAAGAGCACGCGCGGCCTCCACGCCGAGGTGGAAGCCGCGGCCGACGACGAACCGGGGCGGGTGGACGCCGTGATCGAGGAGTGGCGCCGGCAATTGGCCACCCTGGTGCCGGTGGAGGGCCGGGCCGCCGCCAGCGGCGATCTGGCACGGGTGAGCCTCCAGGGCACCTTCCGCGACAGCGGCGAGCCGATCCCGGGGGGGAGCAACGATGGGCTGGAGGTGGAGCTGGAGGAGGGGCGGATGATTCCGGGCCTGGTGGAGGGAATCCTCGGGATGGAGGTGGGGGAGAGCCGCACGGTCGAGTGCAGCTTCCCGGAGTCCTACGGGCAGAAGGAGCTGGCCGGGAGGCCGGCCGCGTTTGCCGTCACCCTGCTCGAGCTCAAGACCCGTGAACTGCCCGCCCTCGACGACGCCTTCGCTCGCCAGACCAGCGAGAAGCAGACCCTGGCGGAGCTGCGGGCCGACCTCGAGACGCGCCTGCAGGAGGAGCGGGAGCAGCGGCGGCGAACCCGCCGTCAAGAGTCCCTGCTGCAAGCCCTGGTGGAGCAACTGGAGGTGGAACTACCGGAGACGCTGGTTCAGCAAGAGATCCAAAGCCTCTTGGAGCAGACGGCCACCCAGATCGCCCAACAGGGCATGGACGTGCGCAAGCTCTTCACCCCGGATCTGGTGCGCTCCCTGATGGATACCTCCCGGCCGGAGGCCGAGGCGCGCCTGCTCCGCGGCCTGGCGCTCTCCGCCCTGGCGGCGGCGGAGTCGATCGAGGTGGCCGAGGAGGCCCTGGAGAACAGGGTGCAGGAGGTGCGCCAGGGCCTCCGCGACAGCGAGAAGATCGACCCGGAGCGGCTGCGCAACGCCGTGGCCAACGAGCTGCTGCGCGAAAAGCTGCTGGAGTGGCTGGAGGCGAACAGCACCGTGAGCGAGCGCCAGCCCGAGCCGGCCGAAACCGACGCCTCGGAGCCCATAGATTGAGGCCAACTCCCCTGGCCCTTCCCCCAGCCCGCGTGACCCACGTCCCTTTCCCCCCTGGCCTTCCAGAACCGGGCGGCCTGCTCCCCCATCCGGTCGTGAACCGCTGGGGCGGTCCTCTCCCCTGGGCCGCCGCGCCGACCGCGGCCCCCGGGGTTCTCCCCACGGTGGTGGAGCAGTCGGGTCGCGGCGACCGGGCCTTCGACATCTACTCCCGCTTGTTGCGGGAGCGGATCATCTTCCTGGGCACCGGCATCGACGACCAGGTGGCCGACTCCCTGGTGGCCCAGCTCCTCTTCCTGGAGGCAGAAGACCCCGAAAAGGACATTCAGATTTACATCAACTCGCCGGGGGGCTCGGTCACCGCTGGTTTGGCGATCTACGACACCATGCAACAGGTGTCGCCGGATATCGTCACCATCTGTTACGGACTGGCCGCCAGCATGGGCGCCTTCCTGCTCACCGGTGGTAGCAAGGGCAAGCGCCTGGCCCTCCCCAACGCCCGCCTGATGATCCACCAGCCCCTCGGTGGCGCCCAGGGCCAGGCGGTGGACATCGAGATTCAGGCCAAGGAGATCCTCTTCCTCAAGGACACCCTCAACACCCTCATGGCCGAGCACACCGGTCAGCCCCTCGAAAAAATTGCGGAAGATACCGATCGCGACTACTACCTTTCGCCGTCGGAGGCGGTTGAATACGGCCTGATCGACCGAGTGGTCAGCGACGCTCCCGTCGCCGCCGCCCCTCTCCCCCCCACCGACGGCTGACCCGGTTCGCCGGCTCTCCTCCCTCCCGCCCGGATCCCGCCACCCCCTGGTTTGTTCCTTAAGGTCTGTAGACGAGTCGTCGTTCCGGGGCAATCCTGGGAGGCGGGTCCGCCCGCTCCCGAATCCCGCCGGTCGCCCCAGCCGCCCCGCCCCCGCCGATGGCCAAGTTCGATGCTCACCTGAAGTGCTCGTTCTGCGGCAAGTCCCAGGAACAGGTGCGCAAATTGATCGCCGGCCCCGGGGTCTACATCTGCGACGAGTGCATCGACCTCTGCAACGAGATCCTCGACGAGGAGTTGGTGGACGGGCACGGTGCCACCGCCGGTCATCGCCCCCCCCCGGAGCACGCCCGTCGCCAGCCCGTCAAGAAGAGCAGCAAACCCGCCCCCACCCTCGCCTCGATCCCCAAGCCCGAGCAGATCAAAACCTTCCTCGACCAGCAGGTGGTGGGTCAGGAGCAGGCCAAAAAGGTGCTCTCGGTGGCCGTCTACAACCACTACAAGCGCCTGGCCTGGCAGGGGGACGGCAAGGGCGAGACCGATCAGACCGCCACCCGCCTGCACAAGTCGAACATCCTGCTGATCGGCCCCACCGGCTGCGGCAAAACCCTGCTGGCCCAATCCCTGGCCGAGATGCTCGACGTCCCCTTCGCCGTCGCGGACGCCACCACCTTGACCGAGGCGGGCTACGTCGGGGAAGACGTGGAGAACATCCTGCTGCGCCTGCTCCAGAAGGCCGAGCTGGACGTGGAGCAGGCGCAGCGGGGCATCATCTACATCGACGAGATCGACAAGATCGCCCGCAAGAGCGAAAACCCGTCCATCACCCGTGACGTCTCCGGCGAAGGGGTGCAGCAGGCCCTGCTGAAGATGCTGGAGGGAACGGTGGCCAACGTGCCCCCCCAGGGGGGGCGCAAGCACCCCTACCAAGACTGCATCCAGATCGACACCAGCCAGATCCTGTTCATCTGCGGGGGCGCCTTCGTGGGCCTGGAGGAGATCGTGCAGAAGCGCCTGGGCCGCAATGCCATCGGCTTCCTGCCCAGCGGCGAGGGCCAGGCCCGGCCCCGGGGCGGCAAGGAGCGCCATGCGGCGGAGGTGTTGCGCCAACTCGAGCCCGACGACCTGGTGCGCTACGGCCTCATCCCGGAGTTCATCGGGCGCCTGCCGGTCTCCGCCGTGCTGGAGCCCCTCGACACCCGCGCCCTCGAGGCCATCCTCACCGAACCCCGAGACGCCCTGGTCAAGCAGTTCCAGACCCTGCTCAGCATGGACGATGTGCGCCTCGACTTCGAGGCCGGCGCGGTGGAAGCGATCGCCGAAGAGGCCCATCGACGCAAGACCGGAGCCCGGGCCCTGCGCGGCATCGTGGAGGAGTTGATGCTGGAGGTGATGTACGACCTCCCCACCCGCCGCGACATCAAATCGTTCACGATCACCCGCGACCTGGTGGAGCAGCGCAGCCGCGCCAAGGTGGTGCCGATTCCCGGCAGCCAGCACGACGACAACCGGGGCGCCCAGGCCTCGGCCTGAACCCGGTCGGGCAATCCCCACCTCCGGCCTCGGCGGGTCGGCGCGAAGCTGGGCGTTGAACCCCGGCTCCGCGTCTTGGCCGCTGCCGACCACCTCCAGACCCCCCGTCAGCACGGTCTGTTCATGCACCACGGCATCGACCTGGGGGACGGCACGGTGGCGCACTACCTGGAGGGTCGCCAGATCCTGCGCAGCCCCCTGGACGCGTTCAGCCGGGGGCAGCCGATCACACCGGTCCCCTACCCCGAGGGCGCCTGCTCGCCGGTGGGGGTGACCCTGCGGCGAGCGATGAGCCGGCTGGGTGAGCAGAACTACAACCTGTTATTCAACAACTGCGAGCACTTCGCCCACTGGTGCAAAACGGGCCGTCACCGCAGCCCCCAGGTGGAGGACTGGGTGCAGGCGAGCGGTGCCAGCGCCCTGGCGGTGGGGCAGTTTGTGCAGGCCGCCCTGCTCAGCGGTGCCCGCTTGCTGCTGCGCCAGGGGATCGACGAACCGAACCTCGAGAAAGGCCGGGAGGTGGCCCTGCGGACGCTCGCCCAGCTGGATGGCCTCCGGCGCTCCCTGCAGGAGCGGCTGGAAGGGGAGCTGGCCAGGGCGGAACTCCGCTGGGGGCAGCAGGCAGAGGTGGGCGACCCCCAGTTCCTGCGGCTGCGCCAGGCCGCCCAGAACCTGGCGGACCAGCTGAGCCAGGTGGAGGAGATGGAGGCGCGGTTGGAGCGGATGTTCCAGACCGGCGAGGGCCGGTAGCCTGATCCCCGCTTTGTCACCACGCCCCGGCGAGGCACTCCGCTCCCGTCGCCCATGGGCCAGGCCTACCAGCCCCTCCACCACAAGTACCGACCGCAGCGGTTCAACCAGTTGGTGGGGCAGGAGGCGATCGCCGTCACCCTCGCCAACGCCCTGACCACGGGCCGGATCGCACCGGCCTATCTGTTCAGCGGCCCGCGCGGCACCGGCAAGACCTCCAGCGCCCGCATCCTGGCCCGCTCCTTGAACTGCGTCGCCAGCGAGGGGCCGACACCGGAACCCTGCGGCCACTGCGATCTCTGCACGTCGATTGCGGCCGGCTCCGCCATGGACGTGATCGAGATCGACGCCGCCTCCAACACCGGGGTGGACAACATCCGCGAGTTGATCGAGCGCTCGCGATTCGCCCCGGTGAACGCTCGCTGGAAGGTGTACGTCATCGACGAGTGCCACATGCTCTCGACGGCGGCCTTCAACGCCCTGCTCAAAACCCTGGAGGAGCCTCCGCCGCGGGTGGTCTTCGTACTGGCCACCACCGATCCGCAGCGGGTGCTGCCGACGATCCTCTCCCGCTGCCAGCGTTTCGACTTCCGCCGCATCCCGCTGCAGGCCCTGGAGGGGCATCTGCGCTGGATCGCCGAGCAGGAAGGCATCGCCATCCACGAAGACGCGCTGCATGTGGTGGCCCAGCGGGCCCAGGGGGGCCTCCGGGATGCCGAAAGCCTGCTCGATCAGCTCAGCCTGCTGCCGGCGCCGATCGAGGCCATCGCGGTGTGGGAGCTGCTCGGCGCCGTGCCGGAGGAGGAGCTGCTGGCCCTGGCGGAGGCGCTGGCCGCGGCCGAGCCGCTGGCGCTGATCGAGGCCAGTCGCGGGCTGCTGGAACGGGGCCGGGAGCCCGGCGCCGTGCTGCAGGGCCTGGCGGGGCTGCTGCGCGATCTGCTGCTCGCCGGCGTGGCCCCGGATCGCCTGGAGCTGACGACCGTTTCCCCGGCGCTGCGCCCCCGCCTGCCGGCCCTGGCGCAGCGTGTGGGCAAGAACCGGCTGCTGCACTGGCAGGCCCAGCTGCGGGGTAGCGAACAGCAGTTGCGGCAGAGCGTTCAGCCCCGCCTCTGGCTGGAGGTGTTGCTGCTGGGTCTGCTGGCGGAGCCCCGGGCCAGCCAGGCCCGGGATGCCAAGGAAGCGGCGCCGCGGCCGGCGGTGCCCGCGGCGGCTCCCGCCGTTGCCGCGCCACCGGCCCCCGCCGAGTCGGTGGCGGCGACGCCGTCCGCCGGCGCAGGGCCCGACCTCGGGGAACTCTGGCAGCAGATCCTGGCGGGGCTTGAGCTGCCCTCCACCCGCATGCTGCTCTCCCAGCAGGCGCGGCTGGTGCGCCTCGACGAGCGGCGGGCGGTGGTGCGGGTGGCCAGCACCTGGGTGGCGATGGTGCAAAGCCGCCTGCCGCTGCTGGAGAAGGCGATGGCCGCGGCCCTGGGGGGCACGCGGCAGCTCCTGCTGGAAACAGGCGGGGAGCCCCCGGCGGACAACCGTCCAGCGGCCGGGAATCCCCCCCAGTCGGCGAACCAGGGATGGGCCCAGCCGTCCGCCGCCACAGGGGCCCCTGTCCTCTCAGCCCCGCCGCCGCCGCCACCCATCCCCCGGCCGGCGGTGGCACCACCGCCCGTGGCCCCGCTGCCGGTGGCACCCCAGGCGGCTCCGCCGCCGCCCCCGGCCCCACCGCCCGCCGGACCCGGACCCGGACCCGGACCTGGCCCCGGACCCGGACCCGGACGATCGCCCCTGGAGGAGCGAGCGCGACGGCTGGCCGAGTTCTTCAACGGCGAGGTGATCGAGGGGCTCGAGGACGACGTGGCCTGAGGCCGCCCGGGGCCATGGATTGCCTCAGGCCTGGCCGCCCCCGGCGGCCAGCTCTCCCTCCCCCTCCGGGCTGAGGTCCGGCTCGTCGTCGAGGTCGCCGAGGTGGAGGGTCTTGGCCCAGACGAGGCGCTTCGGCAGCAGAGCCATGCGCACGGTGACCCAGGGAATGACCAGGAACCAGTGCAGCAAATACAGAATGCCCAGCGCCGCATTGAACGGGGTGATGGCGGGCAGGGCGGGCCCCCCGCGGGCGCGGCGGCTTCCCCCCACCAGCGCCATGCCAGAGGAGGCAAAGGCAACGATCGAGAACGGCCACATCAGGGGGGGGGAACCGGTGAGCAGCACACCGAGCAGATCGGCCGCCGCCAGCAGCGGCATGGCGTACTGGAGCAGGCAAAAAGCCACCAGATCCAACGTCTGGAAACGGGTGAGACGGCCGCTGCCGAAGCCGAAACCGTGGTCGAGGAAGCGCTGAAGTCCACCCTCGGCCCACCGCTGCCGCTGCCGCCAGAGGGCGCTCAGGCCGAGCACCGCCTCCTCCCCCACCGGGGGATCCCAAAGAACGCAGACGGCATACCCGCCCAGGACCAGCCGGAGGCTCAGATCGAGGTCATCGGTGAGGGTGGATTCGTTGAAGCCGCCGCACGCCAGCAGCGCATCGCGACGCAGCAGCTGGCCGTTGCCGCGCAGCTCGCCCACCCCTCCCCTGGCCAGCCGGCCCTCCTGGATCAGGGCGTCGAAGGCCATCTCCATCGCCTGCGCGCGGGTGAGCAGGTTGGCGGACGCATTGACGACCGCCTTGCGCAGCTGGACCGCGTGCCAGCCCCCGGATTCGGCCATGGGGATCAGCCGCTCGAGGGTGTCGGGCTGGAGGTCGGCGTCGGCGTCGAGCACCAGCAGCCAGCGACCCTCCAACTCCCGCAGGACCCGGTTCAAGGCCCCCGACTTGCCCCCACCGGCATCCCGGGGCCGGCGCAGCACCCGCAGCTGGGGCCACTGGCTCTGCAGCTCGGCGAGCACCTCCGGCGTGCGGTCCTCGCTGCCGTCGTCGATCACCCAGAGGCGC
>JBIPMZ010000306.1:0-3168 GCA_044376165.1 Cyanobium sp. | reverse complement strand
CTGCAAAACCACCCGAATCAGTTTTCGCCGCCACTGCGGGCCTACGTGGAGGCGAGCCTCAGCCATGACCAGAAGCTGCGCCGCCGCAGTCAGCGCAAGCTCGTCTCCGTGCTGGCGGGTTTGGGTACCCTTACTCTCGTCGCCGTGGTGGCCTGGGGGTGGGGGGAATGGAAGGCCAGGGCAGCCTACGAGGCGGATACTCGCCAGTTCATCAGCGCTCACTTGATGCTGCTGGAGAAGGACCCTCCGCAGAGTTTGGTATACGGCCTGGCGGCGATGCGTCGCCTGCAGGGCTTCCCCAACGAAGCCCTGCCCCTCTCCCTGAGCTTGGAGAAGGCGGCCAACAATAACTTCCTCACCGGCGCGTTCCTCAGCCGCCAAAAGGAGGTGTGGAGCCTTGCCGAAACCCCCGACGGCCGCATCCTCAGCGGCGGCAAGGAAGGAACCGTGCGATTTTTAAATGCGGATGGCTCCCCGCAGGGTCCCGCCATCCAAACCCCTCACAGTGCCGGGGTGCGGGGGCTGGTGGCCCTGGCGGGCGGGCGGTGGTGGAGCGCAGGTGATGAGGGCACACTGCAGCTCTGGTCTGGAAGCACCCGGGTGGGCAGGCCCATCGTCACGGGCCATGGCTCTATCCAGGTGATGGTTCGCGATCGCAATGGCGACCTGATCACCGGCGGCACCGATGGCCTGCTGCGGCGGTGGGAGGCCCAGAGCGGCAGGCGCCTGGGTGCCCCTCTGGCCAGCGGACACCAGGAGGTGTGGAGCCTGACCGTGCTGCCGAACGGGGATTGGGTGAGCGGAGGCCGGGAAGGCACCCTGCGCAGGTGGCGGCAGGGAAGGCCCACGGGTCTCTCGACTGGCAGCGGGCAGGGAGCCGTCAGTTCGCTGCTGGCCCTCTCCAATGATTCCATCCTTAGTGGCGGAGATGATGGCACGGTGAAACAGTGGGACTCCAATTTGCGCCAACGGGAAGAGGTCGATAGCGGTCATTCATCGCTGCAGGCCATGTTGCGGCGGCGGAACAACACCGTTATTAGTGGCGGCAGCGAATTCCTGATTGAACACCAAAACAACTACATCAGAACCTGGAATCCAAGAGAAAGATCGACCTTGATTGACATACGCTTACCAGCCGACCATTATTTCAGCATCGTGGAACTCTGCAATGGAGATTTTCTTAGCGGCTCCAGCCAAGGCATGCTCCAACATTGGCGTGGCGGTCGCCCTCTCGGTCCCCCTCTGCCAGCAGGGCATGGAGCGATTTATGCCCTCAGCGTCAACGGCCATGGCGATGTGCTAAGCGGTGGAGCCGATGGAATGATCAGGGTTTGGCAGAATGGTCGCCTGTCGCGCTCCTTTGCCACGGGTCAAGGTGCGGTCACCAGCCTGCTCCTTCTTCCGGATGGCACGGTGCTGTCCGGAGGTCGGGATGGAACCCTCAGGCAGTGGAGCTTAGACGGACGCGCCAGCCGGGCTCCCGTGTTGCAAACGCACCAGGGCACCGTGTGGACGATTGCCCAGCTCCGCAATGGCGATCTTCTCACCGGCGGAGATGACGGCAACCTGCGCCGTTGGCGGGCGGGCAGGCAGGTGGCTTTGCTCGACACACCCCATAACACTGTTGTGAGCCTGGTTGTGCGTAGCAATGGAGATTGGATCACCGGTGGTAGTGGAGGTGCACTGCAGGTATGGCGCAATAGCAAGCCCCTCGGCTCCCCATTCCTGACCGGGCTCGGCAATCTCTGGATGTTGACCGATCGCCGAGATGGCTCCTTGGTGAGTACCAACGGCAATGGCTCCGTTAAATTTTATCCTACCCCGAGACAAGCGATCCTCCGCGCCTGCAAGAAGCTGAGGCCGATCTTTTTTCTTGCCTCCACCCCAGACGAGGCATCGGCGGAAGCGCGGCAGTTGTGTGCGCAGACTCCCAGCCAGCCAGCGGAGCGAGGGAGCTGACGATGGGCCTTTCTGCTGCGCTCCGAATCCGGGGGAAAGCCATCCTGCTCCTGCTCCTCGGTCTGCTCCCCCTGCTGCTGATCCTGAGCCGTGCTCTGCCAGTTGCTTTCGCAGGCCGGGAGGGGGCATCCCCGCGGGTGCCGCGCAGCGAAGGCCTCTCGCTGACAAGCCGTTTCGAGCCCTATCTCTCGCCACCGCCCCCTACGCAGCCATCACCCTTTATCGCGGGCCGTTCGATGCGGCTGGGCCTTCAGATCGAAAATCTATACGAACCATCCTTGTCGAATAGAAACTTCAAGGCCAATGGATGGTTTTGGCTGAAATGGTCAGAGCCAATCAATCGGCTACTGATGGAGCATTCGCTGGAAGTGGAGGATCTGATTCATTTCCAAAACCTGGTCGACGACGATTCGCTCACCATCAATACCACAGGAAAGCCGACTATCCGCTCCCCTGAAAATGACTACTACCGTCGCTTTCATTTTTCCGGCTCATTCTACATAACACAGCTAGAGATGGCCACCTTTCCCATGCACAGGCTAGAACTCCCGATTGTATTTGAGCTCGCGCCGATCAGCCTGGCCTGCCATGATCCGCCTTCCTCGGAATGCGTAGCTCTCACCCTGGACAGCGCCTCCAAGGGTTCCAGGCTTGGTGACTTTGCCGACCTCAATGGCTACAGCCTGAAGGGAATCAGGGTAGAGGAGGTGGCGCTGCGTCATTCCGTAAACTACGGCATTGATCAGTCAGTTACCTCTGGCGCTATAGTCGCCACGGTGATCTACACCACCAACTTCTCCGATGCCTTCTGGCAGCACGTATTTCCAGTGCTCGTCCTCACAGTTATGGCAATTCTGTCTCTGTCCCTGCCCGGCTCCCTCGGCGATATTCGGATCGCCATCCCCTCCACCCTGCTGCTAACTCTTATATTCTTACAAATCGGCTACAGGAACGAGCTGCCGCCCCTTGCCTACACCACCTATCTAGACTGGCTCTATATATATGCATACTCGCTCTCTCTATTGCTCTTTGCGGTGTTTTGCTGGGGCGCCAACTACTATACAAAGTCCCTGCTCCGATCCGGGGAAGAACAAGCGCTCAGGAGAATCAACCGCCTGGATTTCATCCTCCAGCTTGCGGCAACATCTGGACTGCTCGCTTTCCTGCTTTACGGCCTGCTCCTGTCCTTGCGCATCTAGTCGTATTCCC
>JBIPMZ010000305.1:0-3169 GCA_044376165.1 Cyanobium sp. | reverse complement strand
ACGGGGCGAGGGCCTGGGCGGTGCGGGCCCTGGCGGGCATCGGCGATGTGCGTGGCCTCCCGCTGCTGGAGGAGGCGCTGGCCACCGATGTGGGGCCGAGCGTGCGGCGCGCCGCCGCCTGCGGTCTGGGCCGCCTGCGACTGGAGCGCCTGCCAGAGCCGGAGCGGCGCCAGGTGCGCGCGCGTGCGCTTCGGGGCCTGCTGGCCGGTGGCGCGGATGGCGAATGGGTGGTGCGCTACGCCGTGGCCGTAGGTCTGGAGTCCCTGGCCGGCGCCATGAAGCCGGAACCGGAGCAGCGGCAAAGGCTGCTGGAGGCCCTCCACCGCCTGGCCGAGCCGGAGCGGGAGGAGACCACCGTGGTGCGCCTGCGCGCGAGGCTGGCCTGGAGCCGACTGCAGGAGGAGAGATGAACGAAGCGGAACCAGGGGCAGCGGAGCGGCCCATCCGTGTCCTGTTTGTCTGCCTCGGCAACATCTGCCGCTCCCCGGCCGCCGAGGGGGTGTTCCTGCATCTGCTCTCCCGTGCGGGAATGGAGGGCCACTTCCGGGTGGATTCGGCCGGCACCGGCGGCTGGCACGTGGGCCATCCGCCCGATCCCCGCATGCGGGCCGCCGCCGCCCGACGCGGCATCCAGCTGCCCAGCCGGGCCCGCCAGCTGGAGGCGGCGGATCTGCAGCGCTTCGATCACATCCTCACCATGGACCACGACAACCTCGCGGCGGTGCAGAGCCTGGCCAAGCGCAGCGCCCGCAGCTCCAGCGGATTGCCGGTTGCCACGATCACCCCCCTGGTGCGCCACTGCCGCACCTTCTCCAGCAAGGAGGTGCCGGATCCCTACTACGGCGGGGAAGAGGGCTTCGAGCACGTGCTCGACCTGCTCGAGGACGCCTGCGCGGGTCTGCTCGAGGCCTTGCGACCTGAGCGCTAGGCAAAGCCGAGGCCTAGGCGTCTCCGGCGGCGCGGCATCCCGGCCAGGCCTCTTCAGGCACACGGGCGCGGAAGAGATCCACAAGGGCCTGGATCACCGCTTCGATCTCCATCCCATCGGTGACCAGCTCCACAGCATCCTCGGCCTGCCGCAGGGGGGCCACCTCCCGGGTGGAATCCTGGCGATCGCGCTCGGCGATTTGAGCCTCCAATTCGGCCAGGGTCGGCACCGGGAAACCCCGCTGCTGCAGATCCTGCGCCCGGCGCCGAGCCCGTTCCGCCACGCTGGCCGTCAGGAACACCTTGCATTCGGCGTCGGGGAAGACAGCGGTGCCGATGTCCCGCCCCTCGGCCACAAGCCCGCCACTCCGGCCCATCGCCTGTTGTTGGGAGGTGAGCGCCTGACGCACGCAGGGGAGAGCCGCCACGGTGGACACCCGGGAGGTCACCTCCGGACTGCGGATCGCTTCGCTCACGTCGTGGTCGTTGATCAGAATCCTCTCCCCGTCAGCCCCTCCCGCCATGCGCAGGGCGAGCCCCTCCAGCAGGGGGGCCACGGCCGCGGGATCCGAGGGATCCACACCCCGTTGCTGCACCCACCAGGTCAGGGCCCGGTACATGGCACCGGTGTCGAGGTACACAAGGCCGAGGCGGCGGGCGAAGGCACGGGTGACGGTGCTCTTGCCGGCGCCGGCGGGGCCATCGATGGCGACGATCGGGGGACGACTCATCAGGAAGAGGTGATCGATCAGGCGGGCAGGGCCGCAATGGACGGCGGCCGCCAGCAGGGAGAGCCCCTGGAGGCGCGGCTGCGGGGCCAATGTATGGGGCTGCACCAGCTCCAGGTACTCCACCGCTAGCCCCGCCGCGGCGAGCTGGGCACGGCAAGCGGCCAGGGACGGCTCCACAGAGGCCCCGGCGCCCAGCCGGGAAGCGCTCCCAGCGAGGGCGGCGGGCAGGACCGCCGCCCGTCGGCGCGCCTCCCCCTCCAGGTAGCGGTTGCGGGAGCTGCGGGCCAGACCATCGGCTTCCCGCTCCGTCGCACATCCCTCGAGCACCACCGGCAGACCGAGGTCGGCCACGACCCGTCGCAGGATCAGCAGCTGTTGCCAGTCCTTCTCGCCGAACAGGGCGCGGACGGGCCGCACCAGCGCCAGCAGACGGCAGACGACGGTGGCCACCCCGTCGAAATGACCCGGCCGGGAGCGGGCGCAGAGGGAGCGCTGCAGCGAGGCGGGGGGTTGCACCCGGGTGAGTTCCTCAGGCCCGTTCGGGTAGATGTCCGCCACCGAGGGGGCAAAGAGAGCGTCGGCACCGGCCGCTTCCGCCAGGGCAAGGTCGTGGTCCAGATCCCGGGGGTAGCGCGCGAAATCCTCTTGCGGTCCAAACTGCAGGGGGTTGACAAATACGCTCAACAGCACCCTCGGAGGCCCGAAAGCGCGGGGTTCCCCGGCGCGGCGGAGCAGGGAGGCATGGCCCTGATGCAACGCTCCCATTGTGGGAACGAAGTGCAGAGGGAAGCCTGAAGCCCTCCGACGCCATTCGGCCAGGTCGGCAGAGGTATGCAGCAACTCCACCCGAACCCCGCCACCAACAACCCCTGCCAATCTGACGGATGGGCCCCAGCGCCTGGCCTGGAGCCGAATCAGCGGAAGGGAGCAGGCTCCAGGCCCAATCTCAATCGAGCACTTCGAGGCGCACTTGAGCCACGCCGCTGGCGGTCACGCCGAGTTCATACGCGGCGCCATGGGCCAAATCAATGATGCGTCCCCCATGGAAAGGGCCACGATCGTTGATGCGAACCACAGCAGAACGCCCATTCCAAAGATTGGTGACCCGCACGAGGGTGCCAAACGGCAAGGTGCGATGCGCTGCGGTGAGGGTGCCGGGACGCAGGGTTTCCCCGCTGGCGGTGCGGCCCCCGTAGAAACCCGGGCCGTACCAACTGGCCTGGCCGGTGCTGGCTGCGGCGGAGGCAATCTGCTGCCCCTGGGCGAGGGGAGCCGGCGGAATCTGTCTGATGAACCGGTCCTCCCAAGAGGGAGCCGGGTTCGCTTCGAGGATCGCGACCTTGGCGGGGGAGGAGGAAGGGAAACTGCCCGCCGAGGCGGGGGCGAGGCAGCCGGAGCCGGTGATCAGGAGGGCGGCGGCGCCCAGGAGATGAGGTCGACGCATAACAGGCGGAAACCGGCGGTGGTTCGGCCCGCAACCCACCGCTGCGGCGGTTGGCTGAAGACGAAAG
>JBIPMZ010000304.1:0-3185 GCA_044376165.1 Cyanobium sp. | reverse complement strand
TTCCTGATCGGGGCCCAGGCCTGGAATCGCGCCGCCACGCAGCAGCTGGTGAAACACCTCCCAGCCGTTGCTGCTGCCGCTGCAGGGCCTGGCCCAGTTCCGCTATTGGCGCCGCTGCTGGCGATGGGCTTTGCGCTGAGCGCCCGGCGCACCACGCCGCCACCCCGGCAGGGGCCGGTGCTGCTGTAGAGGGGGGGGCCTCCCTATCCCTCAGCCCGCCCAGATCTCCTCCAGATCGATCACCAGTCCTGGGAACAGGGGCGCTCCATCCAAACGGTCGGCGGGCTCGATTCGGTGGGGGCTCTGGGCACGGCCTGCCAGCGGCCCCCAGATTTCCACCGCCCGCTGTTCGTGGATCAGCAGCCAGCCCAGGCTGGCCCCATTGGCTTGGTAGGCCGTCAGCTTGCGGCGCAGGGCCGTGAGTCCACGGGGGCCCTCGTCGCTGGGGCTTGCCAGCTCCACCACCAGGTCTGGGCAGAGGGGCGGGAAGCTCCGCCGTTCCACCGCATCGAGAGCCTGCCAGCGGTCCAGGTTCACCAGCGCCGCATCGGGGCTCAGCACGGAGCCATCGCCCAGCCGGAAACCCGTGGAGCTGTCGAACAGCTTCAGGGGCAGGCCACTGTGCCGGATGGCCAGTTGCAGCAAAAACGCCAGGGTGCTGTTGCGGGCACCTGTCTCGCCACCGGTGGGGGTCATGGTGATCAGGGAGCCATCGGCGGCCAGCTCGAGCACCGCGTCCGGATTGGCGGTGCAGAACTCGGCGAATTGCTCGGGCGTGAGCCGCAGACTGCCAGTGAGCGTTTCCGGCAGGCTGAGAGGGGCGAGCATGGGCCCAGCAACGGGGCTTGCCTGAGCTTAAGGCGGAGTTTGGCACTTGCCTTGGGGGGCGGCCTCCCCATTGGTGATGGCCCACCTCGGTGAGGGTCAAGGCAGTGGCAGCCTTTCCAGGCCTTCAAATCGATCGAAATCCCGATCGAAACTCACCAGTCGCCAGCCATTGGCGATCGCCAGGGCCGCCAGATAGGCATCGGTGCAGAGCCGGGCCGGCAGTTCAGCGCCACGCAACAGGTGGTGAAACACCTCCCAGCCATCGTGCTCCGGCTCGGCCAGCTTCACACCAGGCTGCCGGCACAGGGCTTCCAGCAGGGCGGAGGCCTCTGCCGCGTTCCTCACAGCTGTGCCCATCAGCTGCGGCTGGCACACCAGGCGCACCAGGCCCAGAGCGGTCACCGTGCAGAACAGCACCTGGGGAGCGGCCTGCTGTTCCCAGTACTGAACGGCGTGCTGGTGATGGCTGTGGGCGGGCCAGGCCAACGCCAGCCACACATTGAGATCCGGCAGGTCGGCGGTGGTGCTCACGGGTCGAGCAGCTCGAACAGGGCGGCGTTGCTGAGCTGGTGATCCCCCATGGCCTGGGCCCCCTCCAAGCGCGGCAGCGTGGCCGCGGATCGGCTCAGCCCGGCGCGTTCGGGTGGGGCGCTGAGCCCTTGCTCCACGTAGCTCCGCAAGAGCTGCTTGAGGGTCACACGTTCGCTTGCAGCCCGGGCTTTCAGCCGTGCGAACAGCGGATCTGGCAACTCCAGGGTGGTGCGCATGCGCCAGGGCCATTGGTATGCGCATCTTAATGCGCATTTCTGGAGCAGGGGCGCGACTGGAGAGCTTGGGCCCGGCCTGTCGGAACTGTTCCCAACCTCGCTCCATCGCGGCGAGCCCATGGCGAGCGTGCAGGAGATCCGCCAGCGGCTGCGCAGCCAACGGATCGAGGTCTTGCGCAGCCGCATCGAGCCCCTCGCTTCCGAAGCCATGACGGGCCATCTGCACGCCTGGCTGCGTCAGGCCTTCAGCGATCTGGCCATGGCGGTGGCGCGGGCCGTGGTGGGCTTCGCGGATCAGCAGCATCGGGGCAGCGGCCACGAGCGCAGCTGCGGCAACACGAAGCCCGGTTCAAACGTCGCCAGTCCGTCCTCATCTGGACTCAGCTGCCTTGCCGCCTGGGGCCCTTCCATGCACACCGTCAATGTTCACGAGGCCAAGACCCAGTTCTCCCGGCTGATCGACGCCGCCCATGCCGGCGAAACGATCCTGGTGGCCAAGGATGGCAAGCCCTGGGGCGCGGCTGGTGCCGCTGGAAACGGATCGGCCCCGGCGGCAGCCCGGGCTGCTTCGGGGTCAGCTGCAGCTTCCCCCCATCGATGTGCTGCTCGCCCCTCTGCCGCCTGAGGAGCTCGACGCCCTCGAAGCCCCGGTGTGCCTTCCGGGTAGCTATCGGGGTAGCGGGTGGGGATAGAGAAGCCATCCAGAAGCCGCAGCCGGTCTTCGAGGCCTTCGGGCGGCGGCGGCTGCCAATCCTGCTGCGGCAGCGCCGCCCAGAGCCGGGTGAGGGTGTGGCCCCAGGCCTGCTGGCCCAGGGCCAGATTCCACCCCCTAGCGCCTTCTCCACTGCCTGATGGGCTGCGAAACAGGCCCATTCATGGCGAGCGGCCTGCATCGACTGCTCCGCCTGCTCCAGATCCCGCAGGGCCTGATCCACCCAGTCCGCCGATCGATCGGCCAAGGCCAGCACGGCTAATGCCGAAATCTAAATTGGTTCCAGGCTGCAGGCGCCAGGCGGCGGTGCCGCGGTGGCGCCGATCCAGCCAGCCAGGGCGGAGCCAGAGAGCCGGGTGGGGCGTTGCCAGGGGAGCCGAGGGCCTCATGGTTGTGCCAATCGAGAAACCGCCTGAGCGGAAAACCTGCGCCGCGGGGGGGGGCAATATATGCGCAAATTTTCAAATTTCGTATCGTGATCAAATCCCTGTTCCAGCTCGCCCAGAACCGCAAGCGTTTTATCCCTCTGCTGTCCGCATCTGGTGCATTATTGCTGAGCCAGGGGCAGGCCAAGGCGGATCTGACCTACAACATTTTTGAATCTTCGGGCAACGTGGTTGTTCAGACGAGTGGCAGCTTGAACCTCGCCGGGGCAACCCCCAGTGGCCAAAACGAATGCGGTACCAACGGATTAATTATTTCCGCTCAGGCCGCCATTTGCACCGGGCCGGGAATAGGAGCTTCAGGAGAAACTCTTTTCTATCCCATCTCAGGCGGCCCTGCATCCTTCAATGGTACCGTCATAGATAACTCCAGCTCCAGTCCATCAGGAATACCTACCTTATTGTTTGGTCAAAATAATATTATTGGAATTCCTT
>JBIPMZ010000303.1:0-3186 GCA_044376165.1 Cyanobium sp. | reverse complement strand
TGTGCGGAGTGGATAACCGCTGAAAGCATCTAAGTGGGAAGCCCACCTCAAGATGAGTGTTCCCATGGCAAAAGCCAGTAAGGTCACGGGAAGAACACCCGTTGATAGGCTCTACGTGGAAGCGCAGCAATGTGTGAAGCGGAGGAGTACTAATAGACCGAGGGCTTGACCAACTCTTAGCTCTTGTGAGCTTATCTTTCCAGAGCCTTTTCCCACTACCACTCCAGGCGCTTGCTTGGGCGGGAGTGAGAAGAGGTGAACCTATGCAATTTTCAAGGTTTGTCAACCACAGGAGTTTCTATCCTGGTGTCCATGGCGTTGTGGCCCCACCCCGATCCATCTCGAACTCGGGCGTGAAACGCAGCAGCGGCGAAGATAGTTGGGGGGCAGCCCCCTGCGAAAATAGCTCGATGCCAGGTAAAAACAAATGACTTCAGCCCTGTACATCTTTTGTGATGTACAGGGCTGTTGTTCTGTATTTAATCATCCAGGCATGGCATTCTTTGGCCGGCATCAGATGGCATTGGCAAAACTGAGCACACCATAGACTCCTGATGTATCAGCTTTGCTTGTGAAGGCATTGGTATTGCTGTTAGATTCAAAGACTCCTCCTTACGTTGTGCCCAGATAAACGCCTGAATCAATTGGGGCTAATTTGGAGCTCGAACCCTTAAGATTAATGTTGGTGGGCATGTTTAGCTGGAAAGCAAGGCTCGCGAGTGCGCTAGCAGGCAAGAGCAAGGCCAAGCCCGACGCTGCTGGCGGTTCACGTTGAGGTAATGATGGCTTGGTTGCTGATCTGGATTGCCATCAGGGATGAAATCCATGCATAGGAACTGGGATTTTGTTCGGGATTGCCATCGCGTTTGCTGAAGATCACCGACAAGCCTGCGGCGCTGGCGGCCTGGAGTTCGGCGATCGCATCGCTGATGAAGAGAACGCGCTCAGCTGGTGTTTGCATCACCTCGCAGATTCTTGTGTAGCTGCTCGCTTCCTGTTTGGGGCCGGTCCTCGTATCAAACCAGTGGCTGAACAGGAAGCGTAGATCGCCATCCCTGCTGTGGCCATAGATCAGTTGCTGGGCCTTCACCGAGCCGGAGGAGTACACCGCCAGCCCCAGGCCCGCCCTCTGCCAGCGTCGCAGGGCTGGAGCCACATCGGGGTAGAGGGGACCCTGCAAAGCTCCGCTTTCATAGCCCTCCTCCCAGATGAGCCCCTGCAGATCTTTCAGAGGGGTGAGCTTGCGGTCTTGCTGGATCAGCCAGTGCAGGTAAGGCAGCACCCGGCGGGAAGGACTGGCGTCGGAGGGGGCCGCCTGGAAAAGCGTTTGGGCCGCTGGGTCTGGGTCATCGCCCCAGGCCTGGACTACGCGGGACACCAGCTCTTGAACCTCCGGGTCTCCCTCTCGACTTGCCAGGAACTCTCCCATTCGCTCCGCGGCGTAGGGGAAGAGAGTCTCGCTGACAAAGCGCACAGGACAGGTGGTGCCCTCGATGTCGAGCAGGATGTGACGGATGGGGGTGTTCATCGGCGCCGGGGGCTGACCAGGGCCTCCAGCAACAGCTGCCGCCAGTGCTGCTCCAGCAGGAACTCGAGGATTTCCAAGTGGCGACGGGCGATGGCCAGAGTCGCTCCCCAGGCGTAGAGCCCATGGCCGGCGATCAGCAGGCCATGGGGGGCCTCCGCCAGCAGGGGCCTTGCTGCGGCGCTGAGTCGCTCCAGATCCTGGTCGTTGGCGAGCACCGGGATGCGGATGCGGGCGTCGTGGGTGTCGATGCCTTCGAGCCCCTTGAGCATCTCCAGTTGGTCCAGCTCCAGGTGGTTCACCGCCTCCCCCGAGATCGGGGCGTGGTGGCGGGAGAGCAGGGTGCCGGCCTGGGAGTGGGTGTGCAACACGGCGCCGGCCTGACGTTCCCGCACAATCGCCTGGTGGAGTGGGGTTTCGGCGCTGGCCCGCCCGCTGCCCTGGATCACCCGTCCACCCTCGTCCACGACGATCAAGGCCTCCGGTGTGACCGAACCCTTGTCCACCCCGCTCGGGGCCATCAGGAGCTGCAGCGGCTCGTGCCGGAGGGTGCAGCTGAAGTTGCCGCCGGTGCCGTCGCACCAGCCCCGCCGATGCAGATCCGCCATTGTTTCGCTCAGCCCCAAGGCCAGCTCCGCCAGGGCCGCCCATTCCGCCAGCTTTCCGCGGCCCACCAGGTTGGCGTCGCTGGCAGGGCCAGGAGAGCCATCTCGCGGCGGGAGAGAGTGAGCGCTGGGGTTGGGGAGGGGTGGCACGGGGATGGTGACACTTCCCTGAGTCAAGCGCACAGGAGGGTCGCTGCGGAGCTGACTGAGCCCGCCCCGGGGGAGAAGTTCAAGGGTGTGTCTTCAAGCGACGACGCAGCTTGCGTGTGAAACCCAAGGCAACACCGACTCCCAGCATGGGGAGAGGTCCTGGCACGGAAGGCGTAGACGTTCGAACGACCAGAGTTTCCGAATACCATACAGTCCCTGGCTGTCCCGCCCAGGGCACCGGCCCGAGCGATTGATCCGGGGCATTGCCGAAATCGCAGTGAGCGTACGAGTTCTGGAAGTAGGGAGAGGCGCAAGCGCCAGCCGATTGGGCTGTTAAATATTCGGCGCTCAAGTATTCGAATCGGGCGCCACTGACCGGATCGATCCCGTTGAAGGGGACATTGGCTCCGCTAAACAGGAAATCCATGCCCCCGGGTGCTTGAAGCAGCTCCGCGGCTGTGGGGTAGCGCCATCCGAGGGGACCCTGAACAGAAAAATCCCAGGAAAGCGACTCTTGATAATTGACCGGAGATGCCCACGCCCACTCGAGACCGTTGTGGGTGATGTAAGCGCTGGCAGGTAGAGGCGCATTGATGACAGCCTTCACCGGGGAGGCAGCCCCGAGGAGCGTTGCGGAGCCCAGTAGTAGAGCGAGGGCTAAAGGTCGCGAGGTCATTATGCAAATAGCTGGAAGTCCAGCATCGATGACTTTTTCAGTGTAGTGCTCGCGATTTGGTGTGCAACCTGGTTCGCCATCTCTTTCGAAAGCACGGCAATAGTGCTGGATTCTGTTGTTCCTGATGTAGTCGATCCCGCGGGCGAGAGCTCCTTGCGGCGGGGCCCCCAGCCCCTTGGTTGCAGAGTCTTCAGTTCTGGCAGCTCGGGCACCAGTGGCTGCTGCGACCG
>JBIPMZ010000002.1:0-37090 GCA_044376165.1 Cyanobium sp. | reverse complement strand
GTTCCTCGGCGAACCCCACCCCGAGCGCCAACGCCAGGGCATTGAGCGCCTCCCCCCCGCCCAGCCGGCCGCTCCAGCGGGCCAGCCCGAGGACCAGAAGCAGCACCACCACCCCGGCGAGCAGCAGCCCGGCCTGCCCCAGGCCCCCCAGCCAGCCCCGCAACGCCGCCCCGGCGGGCCCCGCCAGCCCGAGTCGCCGCCACGGCCGCGGCTCCCCCCACACCCGCCGCAGCCGCCAGGGCAGGCTGAGCACCAGCAGGCTGAAGGCCACCGCCACCCCCAGCAGATCGAGCTGGTCCCCCCGCAGCTGCGGAGCGAGGGCGGCGACCGGCCGCACCGCCAGCCACCCCACCCCGTAGAGCAGCGGGACGTACAGCGCCGTGCCCCACCAGCGGGGCCGCGCCGCGGCCGAGGGGAGGGGCGCCGGCCGCGGCGCCATCTAGCTCTCCGGCTCGATCGTGCTGCTCAGCCCCTTGGCCTTGAGCGTTTCGCAATAAAACTCCGCCGGCTCCAGATCGCAGACGATCACCAGGCCCACGCCGGTGTTGTGGGCCTCGAGCATCACGGCGATCGCATCCTGCTCACTCAGGGACGGCACCACCTGCCGCAGGGTGGTCACCACGTACTCCATGGTGTTGACCGGGTCGTTGTGGAGGAGCACCCGGTAGCGCGGCGACGGCTTGCGCACCCGCTCCGGCGCCTTCTCCAGCACGGCGGCTCCACCCGGGCTGCCGGCGGGCGTCTCGCTGGCACGCGGGTCGGCGACGGGGGGGACGGGCACGGGAAAGGGGGTGGAGAAGGAACAATCCTCCACTTTAAGGAGCCGCTTCAGAGGCATCGCACCCGTCGCATCGCCTCCTCCACGTTCGCCCGGCTGTTGAAGGCCGAAAGGCGGAAGTACCCCTCCCCGGCGGCGCCGAAGCCGCTGCCGGGGGTTCCCACCACATGCGCCCGCTCCAGCAGCCGATCGAAGAAGCCCCAGGAATCCACCCCCTCCGGCGTCTTCACCCACACGTAGGGGGCCTGCTCGCCGCCGTACACCGCCAGCCCGGCGGCGGCCAGCTCGCGGCGCAGGATCGCGGCGTTCTCCATGTAAAAGGCCACCAGGCCCTTCACCTGCTCCTGCCCCTCGGCCGAATACACCGCCTCGGCGCCCCGTTGCACAATATAGCTCACCCCGTTGAACTTGGTGCACTGGCGCCGGTTCCACAGTGCCCACAGCTCCAGCCGCGAGCCATCGGCCGCCGTGCCCGTCAGCCCGCGCGGCACCACCGTGAGGGCGCAGCGGGTGCCCGTGAAGCCGGCGTTCTTGGAAAACGAGCGGAATTCGATCGCGCACTGCCGCGCCCCTTCGATCTCGTAGATCGAGTGGGGCAGGGCCGGATCCTGGATGAAGGCCTCATAGGCGGCGTCGAAAAGGATCAGGGCCTCGTGGGCGCGGGCGTAGTCCACCCAGGCCTGTAGTTGCTCCCGGCTCGCCACGGCGCCGGTGGGGTTGTTGGGGAAGCAGAGGTAGATCAGATCCACCCGCTCCTGCGGGATCTCGGCGCGGAAGCCGTTCGCGGCGGTGATCGGCAGGTAGGTGAGCCCGCCGTAGCGGCCGCCGGCATCGGCCTCGCCCGTGTGCCCCACCATCACGTTGCTGTCCACATACACCGGATACACCGGGTCGGTCACGGCAATGTGGTTGTCGGGGCCGAGGATGTCGAGGATGTTGGCGCTGTCGCATTTCGAGCCGTCGGAGATGAAGATCTCCTCGGCGCTCACCTCACAGCCGCGGGCGCGGAAATCATGGGCGGCGATCGCCTCCCGCAGCCACGGGTAGCCCTGCTCCGGGCCGTAGCCGTGAAACCCCTCGCGGGTGCCCATCTCCGCCACCGCCGCCTGCATCGCCGCCAGGCAGGCCGGGGGCAGCGGTTCGGTGACATCGCCGATGCCCAGGCGGATGATCGGCGCCTCGGGATGGGCCTCGCTGAAGGTCTTCACCCGCCGTGCGATCTCGGGGAACAGATAGCCCGCCTTGAGCTTGCGGTAGTTGTCGTTGACCTGAACCATCGCAGCGCTCGCCCGGGCGGAGTGGGACTGGGGGCGATTGTCCTACGCCGTCGGCGGCGGTGGCCGCCGGCTTCCCTGCCTACGATCCGACCAGTGCCCCCTCCGCCGGATCGGCGACCCGCCGTGACCCTCTCCCCCACCGCGCCCGTCGACTTCGAGGGGCTGGTGGACCTCGCCATCGCCCGGCCGGCCCGCTACCTCGGCAACGAGCTCGGGGTGCGGCCGCGCGACTGGCCGCAGGAATGGGCCGCCGCGGCTGTTCGCTGGGCGCTCACCTACCCCGAGGTGTACGAGGTGGGTGCCAGCAATCTGGGCCACATCCTCCTCTATTCGATCCTCAATGCCGTACCCGGTCAGTTGTGCGATCGCGCCTACCTGCCCGGCCCCGATCTCGCCGCCCGGCTGCGCCAGCGCCACCTCGCCCTCTTTGCCGTCGAGAGCCGGCGGCCCCTGCGGGCCTTCGACATCCTCGGCTTCTCCCTCAGCTACGAGCTGGGCGCCACCAACATCCTGGAGATGCTCGACCTGGCGGGGATTCCCCTGCACGCGGCCGCGCGCGGCGACCTGCCCCTGGCCGATCCCGACGCCCCGCCGCTGATCTTCGCCGGCGGTCCCACCGCCACCAGCAATCCGGAGCCCTTCGCCGCCTTCTTCGATTTCATCGCCCTGGGGGACGGGGAGGAGCTGCTGCCGGAGATCGGCCTGGTGGTGGCGGAGGGCCGCGCCGCCGGCCTGGGCCGCCGCGCCCTGCTGCGCGATCTGGCCCTGGTGCCCGGGGTCTATGTGCCCTCCCTCTATGCCCCCGGCGCCGACGGGGTCACCCTGGAGCCGCTGGAGAGCGGCCTGCCCCGCCGCCTGCTGCGCCGCACCGCCACGCCGATGCCCCACTACGCGATGGGGCTGGTGCCCCACGTGGAGACGGTGCACGATCGGCTCACGGTGGAGATCCGCCGGGGTTGCACCCGCGGCTGCCGCTTCTGCCAGCCCGGCATGCTCACCCGCCCCGCCCGGGATGTGGAACCCGAAGCGGTGATCGAGGCGGTGGAGGAGGGCATGCGCCGCACCGGCTACGCCGACTTCTCCCTCCTGTCGCTGAGCTGCAGCGACTACCTGGCGTTGCCGGCGGTGGGGGTGGAGCTGCGCAACCGCCTCGCGGCCCACAACGTCAGCCTCACCCTCCCCAGCCAGCGGGTGGACCGCTTCGACGCCGACATCGCCCACATCCTCGGCGGCACCCGCCGCGCCGGTCTCACCTTCGCCCCCGAGGCCGGCAGCCAGCGGTTGCGCGACATCATCAACAAAGGGCTCAGCGACGACGACTTGCGGCGGGGCGTGCGCACCGCCATGGAGAACGGCTACCGCCGGGTGAAGTTGTATTTCATGATCGGCCTGCCGGGGGAGAGCGACGCCGACGTGCTCGCCATCGCCGACACCTGTCGCCGCCTGCAGGAGCACTGCCGCGACCTGGGCCGCCTCGCCCTCAACCTGACGATCAGCAATTTCACCCCCAAGCCCCACACCCCCTTCCAGTGGCACAGCGTCTCCAGCGCGGAGTTTCGACGTCGCCAGGAGCTGCTGCGCGCCGCCCTGCGGCCGCTGCGGGGGATCAAGGTCAACCTCACGGATGTGCGCCTCTCGGCGGTGGAGGATTTCGTCGGCCGCAGCGACCGGCGGCTGGCCCCGGTGATCGAGGCGGCCTGGCGGGCGGGCGCCGGGCTCGACGCCTGGTTCGAGTCGGCGGAGCGCTCCCACGCCGCCTGGACTCAGGCGATCGAGGCTGCCGGCCTGGCGCCTCGCTACCGGGCCCTGGAGATGGGGGCCTGGTCGGCGGCCGAGTCCCTCAGCCCCGAAAACCTGCAGGCCTTCTGTCGCCAGCCCCTGCCGTGGGATCACATCGACAGCGGCGTCGACAAGGACTGGCTGGCCGCCGACCTGGCCCGGGCCCTGGCGGCGGCCGTGGTGCCCGACTGCTCCTTCGACGGCTGCAGCCATTGCGGGGTCTGCGGCCCGGAGCTGGGCCACAACGTGGTGGTGCCCCCGCCGCCGGTGCCCGCGCGTCAGCCGCCCCGCGCGCCGGCGAGCGAGCGCCTGGCGCGCCTGCGTTTCGGCTTTGCCAAGACCGGCTCGCTCGCCCTGATCAGCCATCTCGACACCCTGCGCCTGCTGGAGCGGGCCCTGCGCCGCTCCGGTCTGCCGGTGAGCTTCACCGGCGGCTTTCACCCCCTGCCCCGCCTTCAGCTGGCCCTGCCGCTCCCCCTTGGCGCGGAGGGGCAGGGCGAATGGATGGATCTGGAATTCTTTGCCCCGGTCCAGCCCGCAGCGGCGCGGGAGCAGCTGCAGGCCGTGCTCCCCCCGGGCTTTCAGCTGCTCTCCGCGGCGGCAGTGCCGGTGCCAAGCCCCAGCCTCTCCCGGGAGCTCCGCGAGGCCCACTGGCGGCTGGAGCTGCGCCCGAGCGAGCCGGCAAGTGCGGCGGCGCTGGAGGCCCACCGCTGGCACCATGCCCTGGCCGCCCTCCTGGCCGCCCCCAGCCTGCTCTGGCACGACCACGACAAAAAGGGCAGGCCCCGTCAGCGGGACTGCCGCCCCTTCCTTCTCCACCTGGAGCTGGAGGCGGGGCCCGACCCGCGGCGGGGCGGCGCGGTGCGCCTGGCGTTGCAGGCCCGGATCGACCCCCAGGGCCGCAGCCTCAGGCCGGAATTTCTGCGCCACTGGCTTGCGGAAAGCCTGGCCACGCCGCTGGAGCTCGGGCGAATCGAGCGCTCTGCCCTGCTCCTGGCTGCGTGCTAGCTTGCTATTACAACGGTCGCCGGTTACCGAATCGGTCACCCGTAGGAGTTCTCCTCTCCTCCAGGCGCCGTCTCAAGCCTTCCTTCCCGGTTGCTTTCTAGAAGCTCCCCTTCGGAAGCGCTTCCGCTGCGCCACCCTGAATGGGCTGGTCGCTGCTCAAGGTGCGGGATCGGTTTCTTCGCCCCGCCAGCTTCTTTTCTCCTCCTGGGCGCTCCTCGCAGCGCTCCAGACCCGTTTGACAGCGGGATCTCTTCTTCACGGCTTCGTCCCCGCATTCTTGGACGAAGACCCAGGCCGGGCCCGAGCCCGGTTCCCTGCCCCCGGCCGGATTTCCCTCCTGCATCGTCGGGACAGGGCTCCCACGAGCCCAACTAGTTGTTTTCCATGCCCCAGCAGATCGTCATCGCCGAGCAGCTGCGCATCGCCGCAGTGCTCACAGACGACCGTGTCGATGAGCTGGTGGTGGCCCAAGGCCGCTACCAGATCGGCGACGTCTATCTCGGAACCGTCGAGAACGTGTTGCCGGGCATCGATGCCGCCTTTGTGAACATTGGTGAAAGCGAGAAAAACGGCTTCATCCACATCACCGACCTCGGTCCGTTGCGCCTGAAAAAGGGCGGGGCCGGCATCACCGAGCTGCTCGAGCCGCGCCAGAAGGTGCTCGTGCAGGTGATGAAGGAGCCCACGGGCACCAAGGGGCCTCGCCTCACCGGCAATCTCACCCTGCCGGGGCGCTTCCTCGTCCTCCAGCCCCATGGGCAGGGGGTGAGCATCTCGCGTCGCATCAACGGCGAGCACGAGCGCAACCGTCTGCGGGCCCTGGCCGTGCTGATCAAGCCACCCGGTTCGGGCCTGCTGGTGCGCACCGAGGCCGAGGGGGTGTCCGAGGAATTGCTGATCGACGACCTCGAAGCCCTGTTGCGCCAGTGGGAGGCCATCCAGCAGGCGGCCGAGACCGCCAGCCCACCGGTGCTGCTCAACCGCGACGAAGACTTCATCCACCGGGTGCTGCGCGATTTCTTCAGCGCCGAGGTGGTGCGGATCGTGCTCGACAGCCCCGAGGGGGTGGGTCGGGTCCATGCCTTCCTCGGCGCCGACCAGGCCAATGTGCTGGTGGAGGCCCACACCGAGCCCACCGAGATCCTCGACCACTACCGCGTCAGCACCGCCATCCGCGACGCCCTCAAGCCCCGGGTGGAGCTGCCCTCCGGCGGCTACGTCATCCTCGAGCCCACCGAGGCGCTCACGGTGATCGATGTCAACTCCGGCTCCTTCACCCGCTCCGCCAACGCCCGGGAGACCGTCCTTTGGACCAACTGTGAAGCCGCCCTGGAGATCGCCCGCCAGCTGAAGCTGCGCAACATCGGCGGCGTGATCGTGGTCGACTTCATCGACATGGAGTCCCGTCGCGATCAGCTGCAGCTGCTGGAGCATTTCACCCAGGCCCTGCGCGATGACTCCGCCCGGCCTCAGATCGCCCAGCTCACCGAGCTGGGGTTGGTGGAGCTCACCCGCAAGCGCCAGGGGCAAAACCTTTATGAACTCTTCGGCCGGGCTTGCCCCAGCTGTGGCGGTCTGGGCCATGTGGCGGTCCTGCCGGGCCGCGACACCCTGCAGCCTCTGGCCACCCTGTCGGGGTTGGTGCGCACCGCGGCCCCCGTGCCAGCCCGCCCCGAGGTCCTGCCCCCCATCCCCGTGGAGGTGGGCGCCGGGGGGCGGCGACGCCGTGGGGGCCGCGGCCGCGGCGGCGAGGTGCCGGAGGGGGCGGTTGGCCAGGCCGCAGAAGCCAGCCCCCCCGCCTACAACGGCCTGCCTGCCGCCCCGGAAGCGCCCCCCTCGGGCGCTGAGCCCGGCGCCGGGCGCCGCTCCGAGCCGGATCTGGTGGCCGTGCCGATGGAAGACCAGCAAGAATTGGTTTACGGCTGGCTGGGACTCAGCCCTGCCCTCCTCCTGGATCCGCCCCCCAGCAGCGAAACCGTGGTGGTGCGGGTCGTCCGGCCCGGGGAAGACGCGGAGGCCGTGCTCGAGCAGGCCCGCCAGCAGCTCGCCACCAGCGGGTCGCGCCGCAGGCGGCGGGGGCGGGGGGCGGGGGGCGACGGTCGCCCGCCGGCTGGAGAGGCCCCCGGGCTCGAGAGGGGTGAACGCTTCGAGCGCGGCATCGAGACCGACCCCTCCCCCTTCCCCGCTTCCCCGAGCCTGGCGCCCCTGCCGGTCGCGGCCGTGGAGAGCGTCAGCCAGCCGGAGCTGGTCACGGTGACGGTGCCCGTTCACCGGCGCAGCCGCTCCTCCGCCTCGCTGGCCCCCTCCGCCACCGCCTCCCCCGCTACCACCTCCCCCGCCGCCCCCGAAACCCTCCCCACGGCGGCCGGGGTCGCCGACGACGACGGCTCCGCCTCCGACCCGCGCCGCCGCCGCCGCCGCTCCTCCGCCAGGGTCTGAGGTCCGGGCCTTGCCCGCCGCCCGCCGCCCGCGCTTCTACGACGCCGATCCCTGGGCGGGCCACGACCCCGGCGACTGTGCCGGGGTCGACGAGGTCGGCCGCGGTGCCCTTTTCGGCCCTGTCTTCGCCGCCGCTGTCATCCTTCCCGCTGCGGCCCTCGCCCCCCTGGCGGCGGCGGGCCTCACCGACAGCAAGCAGCTCAGCCCCCGGCGTCGCGCCCTGCTCGTGCCTCCGATCCGCGCCGCCGCGCTGGCCTGGGGGATCGGCCAAGCCAGCGCGGCGGAGATCGACCGCTTCGGCATCCGCCCGGCGACCGAGCTCGCCATGCGACGCGCCCTCGCCCGCCTGGCCCGTCCGCCCGCCCTCGTGCTGGTGGATGGGGTGTTGAGCCTGCGGGGCTGGAGCGGTCCCCAGCTCACCCTGCCGAAGGGCGACAGCCGATGCGGCGCCATCGCCGCCGCCAGCGTGCTGGCCAAGGAGCAGCGCGATGCCCTGGTGCGACGCCTGGCCCTGCGCTTTCCCGGCTACGGCCTGGAGCGGCATGTTGGGTATGGCACGGCCCTCCATCGCGCCGCCCTCGCACGGCTTGGCCCCACCCCCCTGCACCGCCTCAGCTTTCTGGGTGGCTGCGGCACCAGCCCTGGAAGTCCCGCACCAGCTGCTTCCCCACCCGCGTCCGGATCCCCAGCAGGATGCCGCTGAGCACCGAGCGTCCCGTGGCCTCCAACACCTTCGGGGGGATCAGCTTGAGCAGCGAGGGCCGGCTCACCGACACCGCCAGGCTCGCCTCCCCCTCCAGCCCCTCCGGCTGGGCGGCCAGCCAGGAATCGAGGGTGAGGCGGAAGTCTTCCACCAGGCCGAGGCCCTCCAGCTGGCAGTCGAGGGCGGAGAGCTCCAACCGCTCGCCGCTGTGGCGCGCCTGCAGCACCACGATCGGTTGGACCTGCAGCTGAAACACCTGCACGTGGCTCACCGTGTAGCGGTAGTGGCCGGGCCCCAGCGGCTCCAGCTGGCGGGGGTCGAGCAGGGCCTCCACCACGCGCCGCTCCTCCCCCAGGTAGGAGGAAAGCCGCGGGGCATTTTCGGCCACGGGGAGGGTGAGCTGCTGACTGGCGCTGAAGACCAGGGGCATGGCCAGCGGCCGGCAGGCCATGATCCTATCGATTGGCCTCTCCCGCACTCTCCGCCATGCGTCTCGCCTTTCTCGGTCCCGTGGGCACCTATGCCGAGCAGGCCGCCCACACCCTGGCGGCGCGGGTGGGACGGCCCGAGGCGGAGTTGGTGCCTCAACAAAGCATTCGCGGGGTGATCCAAACCCTCGCCTCGGGCCGCTGCGAGGCCGCCGTGGTGCCCGTGGAGAACTCGGTGGAGGGGGGGGTGACCGCCACCCTCGATGCCCTCTGGGAGCATCCCGATCTGGCGGTGGAGCGGGCCCTGGTGCTGCCGATCCGCCACGCCCTGCTGGGCAGCGGCCCCTTGAGCGGCATCAGCGAGGTTCTCTCCCACCCCCAGGCTCTGGCCCAGTGCAGCTTGTGGCTGGCCGAACACCTGCCCCAAGCCCTGCAGCTGCCCACCAGTTCCACGGCGGAGGCGGCGCGGATGGTGCGCGGCAGCCGTTTCCGGGGCGCCGTCGCCTCGCGCGAGGCGGCGGTGGAGCACCAGCTCGACGTGCTGGCCTATCCGATCAACGACGTTCCCGGCAACTGCACCCGCTTCCTGCTGCTGCGCTCCGGCCCCGTCTGCCGGGAAGGCCCCCTGGCCAGCCTGGCCTTCTCCCTGCGCGCCAACCGGCCCGGCGCCCTGCTGGAGGCCCTCAGCTGCTTTGCGCGAGGGGAGTTGAACATGAGCCACATCGAATCCCGCCCGTCCAAGCGGGAGATGGGCGAGTACGTGTTTTTCGTCGATCTGGAGCTCCCCGCCGGCAGCGGCCCCCTGGAGCAGGCCATGGCCGATCTTCGTCCGCTCTGCGAGCACCTGGCCCTGTTCGGGGCCTATCCCCTCGACGACCTGTCCGCGGAGGAGGGCTCCAGCGCTCTGGAGGCCCTCGCCTGCGCCGCCGGCGGTTCCTGAGTCCCCCGGCTGGCGCGGAACACCCCGAAGCGCATCAGGCCGCTGCGAAACGCCCAATCCATCAGCAGCAGGGTGGGCGTTTCGCGCAAACCCTGAAGCACGGCCCGGGGTCCCAACCCCAGCACCGCCCGGGGTCGCCGGAAGCCCTCGAGGATCGACTCGCGCCAGGAGGGGAGCATGGCGACGCTCCAGTCGGCCGTCTCCACCCGCATGCCGCCAGACCAGACACTCCCCTCCAGATGCTGCTGCAATCCGGGGATGCTGGCGAATTCCGGATGGGCCCACTGGTCGAGCAGCTGGCGCATCACCAGGCGCTCCACGCGGCTCATCGCTCCGGCGGCGGGATCGCGGCGGTTCCAGTCCGCCACCACCAGCCGGCCCCCGGGGCGCAGCACCCGCAACAGTTCATCGGCGTAGCGCTGCTTGTCCGGCATGTGGGGGCCGGCCTCCACGCTCCAGACGGCGTCGAAGCCCGCGTCGCCGCCCCCATCCGGCAGATCCAGCTCCAGGGCATCCATCACGGCGAAACGGCAGCGCTCCTGCAGCTCGGGTGGGGTGAGTTCGCGGGCGCGGGCGATCTGGGCCGGGCTGATGCTGATGGCGAGGACGTGGAAGCCGTAGTCCCGGGCCAGGATGCGGGCGCTCCCCCCGATGCCGCAGCCCACGTCCAGCAGCCGCGAGCCCCGCGGCAGCCGGTCCAGGCCGCTCCAGCGCACCAGTTCGTGCACCAGATCGCTTTTGGCCTTCCGGAAATCGCGGCGTCCCGGTGGGTTGCCGTAGTGGCCCAGGTGTACATGCTCGCCCCAGAGCCGCTCCAGCAGCCGATCCTCGGTCCAGGCGTCGTAGGCCCGGGAGACGGAGGGGGCGCCGGTGTAGCGGCGGTTGCGCTGCAGCCAGAGCCAAGCTCCCGCCCCCAGCGCGCCAGCGGCGATCAGAAGGGCCACGGAAGGGCCGGCAGGAGGGGGGAGAAGAGCCATGGCGACGTTGGGGTCAGTCGTCGCGGAAGGTGGGCTCGTCGCTGCCGTCGCCCTGGTTGGCGAAGGTGTCCTTGAGCACGGTGCGCGCCGCCAGCTGCCGGCGGGTTTGATCCAGCAGATCGAATTCCTGGCGCAGCCGCTCCCCGGTGTCGGTGATCTCGAGCAGGGCCTGCTGGTGGTCCGCTACCGGACCGCCGAGATGGGCGCCGATCCAGAAGGAGAGCTCCCGCGGTAGATCCGGCAGGTCGCTGGGCAGGGTGGCGGGTTTGCCGATCAACTTGCCGGTGAGCTCCACCACATCCCGCAGAGCCTGGGTGACTTCACCGGTGAGGTCGCTGAGGGTTTGGTGATCCTCCTGCACATGGTCTTCAATCCAGCTCACCATCGCGACGCGAAACGGAGCATCGCGCACGATGTCGAGTACGCGGAAGCGCTGCTGGCCGAGGGTGACGATGTTGCTTCGGTCGTCGTCCTGGGTTTGGCAGTGCAGAATCTCGGCGCAGCAACCCACCTCCGCCATGCGTTGTTGGCGCGGGTCCCAGCGCACCACCCCGAAGCGACGGTCTTCCGCCATCACCGTGCGCAGCAGCATTCGGTAGCGCGGCTCAAAGATGTGGAGAGGGAGCACCTCCTGGGGGAAGAGCACCACATCGGGAAGGGGAAAGAGCGGCAGTTCCCGCACAGCCAGATCACTCACGTCAGCAGAGCGCGGCTCTGCCGCGGCGGGGGAAGGAACGGGGGGTCCGCGGGGGCCGGAGCGGCAGTCGCAACGGTGGAGGCAGTGCGGGAGGTTGATCCTAGGGAGGAAGGCGAGGCGAGCGCAGGGTGATCTCCCGACCCTGCGCCCAACGCTGCCGATGCGCCCTGGCGGACGGCGTTCAGAGCTTCACTTCGATGTCGACGCCGCTGGGCAGATCCAGCTTCATCAGGGCGTCGATGGTTTTGGAGGAGGGGCTGTAGATGTCGATGATGCGGCGGTGGGTGCGGGTCTCGAAATGCTCGCGCGAGTCCTTGTCGACGTGGGGGGAGCGCAGCACGCAATAGATCTTGCGTTTTGTGGGCAGGGGGATCGGACCGATCGCTGTAGCAGCGGTGTGGTCGGCCGTTTCGATGATCTTGTCGCAGGAAAGATCCAGCATGCGACGGTCAAACGCCTTCAGGCGGATGCGGATCTTCTGTTGGGCGATGGAGGCGGACATGGCGGTGGCGCGGAGGAGGGTCGGGAGCCAGGGAGGGATTCGGTTGTCGAGGTGCCGCGGGTGCAGGGAGCAGCTCTTCACGTCATCGGCGGGCCCGAAGACCCGCCGATGAGCCATCCATCACTGAACGATCTTGGAAACCACGCCGGCACCGATGGTGCGGCCCCCTTCGCGGATCGCGAAGCGCATGCCCTGTTCGATGGCCACCGGGCAGATCAGCTCGGCGCTCATCTTGATGCGGTCGCCGGGCATGACCATTTCCACATTCTCCCCATCGTCGGAGGTGAAGGCCGTGATCTGGCCGGTCACGTCGGTGGTGCGGATGTAGAACTGGGGCCGATAGCCGGCGAAGAAGGGGGTGTGGCGACCGCCTTCCTCCTTCTTCAGCACGTACACCTCACCCTCAAACTTGGTGTGGGGGGTGATCGAACCGGGCTTCACCAGCACCATGCCCCGCTCGATGTCCTCTTTCTGGACGCCGCGCAGCAGCAGGCCGACGTTGTCGCCCGCCATGCCCTCATCGAGAAGCTTGCGGAACATCTCCACGCCGGTGACCGTGGTGGTGCGGGTATTTTTGATGCCCACGATTTCCACGGTTTCGCCCACCTTGACCTTGCCGCGCTCGATGCGGCCCGTGGCCACGGTGCCGCGGCCGGTGATCGAGAACACGTCTTCGACAGCCATCAGGAAGGGCTTGTCGATTTCCCGCTCCGGCTCAGGGATGGCCTGGTCGACGGCATCCATCAGGTCGAGGATCTTGTCGACCCACTCGTCTTCGCCACGCACCGCTTTGTTGCCAGCCTGGATGTACTCCAGTGCTTTGAGGGCAGAGCCGGGGATCACAGGGATGTCGTCGCCGGGGAAGTCGTAGCTGGTGAGCAGCTCACGCATCTCCAGTTCGACGAGTTCGAGGATCTCCTCGTCGTCGACCATGTCCTTCTTGTTGAGGAACACCACCAGGGCGGGCACGCCCACCTGCTTGGCGAGCAGGATATGCTCTTTGGTCTGGGCCATCGGGCCGTCGGTGGCGGCCACCACCAGGATGGCGCCGTCCATCTGGGCGGCACCGGTGATCATGTTCTTCACGTAGTCCGCGTGACCGGGGCAGTCGACGTGGGCGTAGTGGCGGTTGTCGGTTTCGTATTCGACGTGGGCGGTGTTGATCGTGATGCCCCGCTCCTTCTCTTCCGGAGCTCCGTCGATGTCGTCATAGGCCTGGGCCTTGGCCTTGCCCTGCGAAGCCAGCACGTTGGTGATGGCGGCGGTGAGGGTGGTCTTGCCGTGATCCACGTGGCCGATGGTGCCGATGTTGACGTGGGGTTTGTTCCTTTCGAACTTCTCGCGTGCCATGGAAGGTAAGAATCGGGGTTGGGTGAAAGTTGGGTAAAGATCAGGAATTGCCCTGATTCTTTGAAATGATGGCTTCCGCCACATTACGAGGAACTTCCTCGTAGTGGCTAAACTCCATCGAGAAAATACCCCGACCCTGGGTCATGGATCGGAGTTGGGTGGCGTAGCCGAACATCTCGGCTAGGGGCACCTTGGCTTGAACCTTGGATTGCCCGCCATCAACGGACTGCCCCTCAATTTGGCCGCGCCGGGAGGAGAGGTCGCCGATGATCGAACCGAGGAATTCCTCGGGGATTTCGACCTCTACCTTCATCATCGGCTCAAGAAGCACCGGATTGCACTTCTTGACCCCATCCTTGAAGGCCAGCGAGCCGGCGATTTTAAACGCCATCTCTGAAGAGTCGACGTCGTGATACGAGCCATCGACCATGGTGACCTTCACATCGATCATCGGGAAACCCGCAATCACTCCGGACTGGCAGGTTTCTTTCATGCCCGCTTCCGCAGGCCCGATGTACTCCTTGGGAACGATGCCACCGACGATTTTGTTGACGAACTCGAACCCGGAACCCGGCTCGCCGGGCTCCATTTCGATGACCACATGGCCATACTGGCCCTTGCCGCCGGTCTGGCGGGCGAATTTCCCCTCGCCTTTGGCCTTGCCGCGGATGGTCTCCCGATAGGAAACCTGGGGGGCGCCGATGTTGGCCTCCACTTTGAATTCCCGCAGCATCCGGTCCACCAGGATCTCCAGATGCAACTCGCCCATGCCGGCGATTACGGTTTGGTTGGTCTCCGGGTCGGTGCTCACCCGGAAGGTGGGGTCTTCTTCGGACAGGGAGGTGAGCGCCTTGGAGAGCTTCTCCATGTCGCCCTTGGTTTTGGGTTCGACCGCCACCGAAATCACCGGCTCGGGGATGAACAGGGATTCGAGGATGATCGGATTGTTCTCCACGCAGAGGGTGTCTCCGGTGGTTGTGTCCTTTAGGCCCAGCACGGCGCCGAGGTCGCCGGCACGCAGCTCGTCTACCTCTTCGCGCTCGTCGGCCTTGAGCAGGATCAAGCGGGAGATCCGCTCCTTCTTGTCCTTGGTGGAATTGAGCACGTAGCTGCCCTTCTGGAGCACGCCGCTGTACACCCGCACGAAGGTGAGCTTGCCGTAGGGGTCGGCCATGACCTTGAACGCGAGGGCGCTGAAGGGAGCGCTGTCCTCGCTGGGGCGGCACGACTCGCTGCCATCGGGGAGGAGGCCCTGGATGGGGGGCACATCCACAGGGGAGGGCAGGTAGTCGACAACGGCATCGAGCATCAGCTGCACCCCCTTATTTTTGAAGGCGGAGCCGCAGAGCATTGGCACCAGCCCGTGGTGGGTAACACCGGTGCGGATGCCAGCGATCAGCTGCTCTTCGGTGAGCTCGCCGTTTTCGAGGAAGGCATCGAGCAGGGTCTCATCGGTTTCGGCGATGCACTCCATCAGGTTGGTGCGCCACTGCTCCACCTCCTCCGCCATCTCGGCGGGCACCTCCTGCTCCAGGATGTCTGTGCCCAGATCGTTGGTGTAGATGAACGCCTTGTTGCGGACCAGATCGACGATGCCCTTGAGCTCCCCTTCGGCACCGATCGGGAGCTGGATGGGCGCCGCGTTAGCCTTGAGCCGATCCTTGATCTGCTCGTAGACCTTCAGAAAATTGGCCCCGGTCCGGTCCATCTTATTGACGAACACGATGCGGGGAACGTTGTAGCGATCGGCTTGGCGCCACACCGTCTCAGACTGGGGCTGCACCCCGCCAACGGCGCAGAAGACGGCGACCACGCCATCGAGCACCCGCATCGACCGTTCCACCTCGATCGTGAAGTCGACGTGGCCGGGGGTATCGATGATGTTGATGCGGTGGTCTTTCCAGCTGGTGGAGATAGCCGCGGCCGTGATCGTGATGCCACGCTCGCGCTCCTGCTCCATCCAGTCGGTGACAGCGGCACCATCGTGCACCTCACCCATCTTGTGGACCACACCCGAATAGAAGAGGATGCGTTCCGTCGTGGTGGTCTTGCCCGCATCAATATGTGCGGCGATACCGATATTTCTGGTGCGTTCCAGGGGATAGGCGCGAGCCACGGGGTCCGTCTCCGAGGGGGGTCGATAAAAAAGTGAAAGTCACTCTACAGACCGGCTCTGCGCCGATCCCAGTAGGGGTGGGTGCTCAGTAGCGGTAGTGGGCGAAGGCCTTGTTGGCCTCCGCCATCTTGTGGGTTTCCTCCCGCTTGCGCACGGCGCTGCCCGCCTCGTTGGCCGCGTCCATCAGCTCGCCGGCAAGCTTCTGGGCCATGCTGCGGCCGTTGCGGGCGCGGGAGTAGTTGACCAGCCAGCGCAGGGCCATGGCCGTGCCCCGCTCCTGACGCACTTCCATCGGCACCTGGTAGGTGGCACCACCAACCCGGCGGGCCCGTACCTCCACCAGGGGGGTGGCGTTGCGCACCGCCGTCTCGAACAGCTCGAGGGGATCGGAGCCCGTGCGGTCGTTGATCAGGGTGAAGGCGTCGGAGAGGATCCTTTGGGCGGTTGACTTTTTGCCGTGCTTCATCAACCGCGCCACGATCATCGAGGCCAGTCGGCTGTTGAACTGGGGATCGGGCAGAACCGGGCGCTTCTCGGCAGCGTTGCGGCGGGACATGGGGGAGGGGAAGGGAGCGAGGAAACCCTGGGGAGATCAGGGGAGATCAGGTTTTGGGCGTTTTGGCGCCGTACTTGGACCGGGACTGGCGGCGGTCTTTGACCCCGGCGGTGTCGAGCGTGCCGCGGATGATGTGGTACCGGACACCGGGGAGGTCCTTGACACGGCCGCCGCGGATCAGCACTACGGAGTGCTCCTGCAGGTTGTGGCCGATGCCGGGGATGTAGGCGGTTACCTCAAAGCCGGAGGTGAGCCGCACCCGGGCCACCTTGCGCAGGGCCGAGTTGGGTTTCTTCGGAGTGGAGGTGTAAACGCGAGTGCAGACCCCGCGACGCTCGGGGCAGGAGCGCAGCGCGGGCGACTTGGTCTTGCGGGTGAGACGCTGCCGCTCGGTGCGGATCAGCTGCTGGATGGTGGGCATCGAGGGCCGGAGGGATCGGGTCGGACGTCCGACCGATTGCGACAATCGGCCACCTTACTTCGTCGCCGTCCCCCGACCGGTCGCTCGGCTGAAGGCGGCCCCGCAGGCGCAGCTGCGCACCTCCCCCGACGGCCGCACGAGGAAACCGCCACCGCTGAGATCCCCCTTGTAGTCGAGCTGCAGACCCGTGAGCCACACCACCTGCTCCGCCGGCGCGTAAAGGGTCACCCCATCGGCCCGGGCCACCGGTGTCCCCGCCAGATGGCCCGGTCGCAACCGGATCGTCCACTGCTCGCAGCCTCCGTCCTGCAAGTCGATGTGCATCAGGCCGGGGGTGCCGGCCACGGCCGCCTGGCGGCTCAGTTCGGCGGCCGCGGCGGCACTGATTCGCAGGCTGTGACCCCTGGGCACGGTGAAGAGGCGCTCGTCCTCCCACTCTGTCAGCCCCCCGATTGGAAGGTGGATTCCTCCTCCATCACCAGGCCGAGCCCGTTGTGCACCGAGCCGGCGACCCCCCGGCCCTTGACGGTTTGGGTGCCCCCCATCACCAGGCCCGTGGAGCTGCCCCCGTCGAGGTTGAGGGCATCCCGCAGCCCCAGCTCCCGCAGCAGCATTGCCGTCTCCGCCAGGGTCGGCCCCGCGCCGTCGACACCCTGCAGGGTGAGCAGCCAAAGCCGGCTGTCATCGCTGCCGATCACGGTGCGCGGTGCCCCCTGGCTCAGGAAGGAGGGGGAAAAGCTCTCGCGGGCGCCATCCAAAACCACGCGGCCCCCCTGGAGCAGCAGCGGACCGCCCCCCATCACGTGGCTGGCCTCCCCCAAGGGATCGCTGACCCCGCTGCGCAGGCTCAAGCGCTCCCCCTCGGCCCAGGGCAGCAGCGCCCCCCCCCGAGCGACCACCAGGGTCTCCCCCGGGAGCAGGGGGACTCCGGCCGCCATCTGCGCGGTTTCCCGTCGCTCCTGCACCACCCCGTCCCGCAGCCGCACCGCCTGCTCGCCGTCGGAAAGGGGGCGGTAGAGGGCTCCCCACTCGGCCGTGTACCGGCTCAGGCCGCGCTGGATCCAGCCGCTGTTGAGGGCCGCCAGCGCCCACTCCCGCCCGTTTGGCTCCACCAGGCTTTCCCGCAGGCTCAGCCGGCCAAAGCGGGGCAGGCGCCGCACCTCCCAGCCGATCGCGCCCCGATCGAGGATCGGACCCGAGAGCCAGCGCCCGTCATCCCGCAGGGCTCCCAGCGGCAATCGGCGCACGCGGTTGAAGTAGCCGCCGTTGATCGCCACGAGGGCATCCCGGCCCCGGGCCAGCTGGGTGAGGGAGCTCAGCCCCTCCATGCCCTCGGCACGGCGCAAGGGGCGCAGCCCCAGGGGACTGGTGCGGGGATCGAACCGCACCGAAGTGATCAGCACCCGCTTCGCGCCGAGCGAGCGCACCTGCCGCTCCCACTGCAGCCGGGGACCGAGCAGCGCCTGGAGCCGGGGATCGATCGGAGGGGGCTCCGTTTCGCGAAGCACCGGCTCCGACCCCGCCGCCAGATCGATCACCACGCGGGCGGGTCCCCCCAGGGTGAACACCCGCCGGGGCGGGGTCGCGGGGGCGGCCAGGAGCAGCTCCGCCCCGCTCTGGCTGCCCCGCAGCCCGAGGCGCGCCAGGCTCTCCAGCTGATCCGGCGCCCCCAGCAGCCCCAGCCGCAGGGAACCGTCGCTGCCGGTCTCCACCCGAGCCGGGCCGTCCAGGTCGAGCACCACCCGGCGCAGGCCAGGCTGCTGCGCCTGGCGCACCCCCAGAAGCCTGCGCGGCGCCAGTTGGAGCTCCAGGGTGTCGCCCCGCAGCACCAGAGCCACCCCGCTGGCTTCCAGCGGGCCCGCCACCTCCACCGCCACCTCGTCGGCCAGGGAGCGCTGGGCGGAGGCGGGCACCCGCAGGCCGCGGCCGAACCACTCCAGATCCAGCTCCCCGCCGCTGAGGCTGCGGCTGCTGAACCCCAGCTGCTCCTGCAACACCTCGAGCGGCAGCCAGAGCTGCCGCGGCCGCTCGCCCACCCCGTCCACCCATTCCCAGGAGGCCTGCTGCGGGCGGCCGTTGATCACCAGCGTCGAGCCGCGTCGCACCGCCTCCGCGCGCAGGGGCGCCGGCTGGGCCGGCGGCGGGGGCAGGGGGCCGGCCGGCATCGGCGCGAGCGGCGCGGCCGCCACCACCGTGGAGGTCAGGGCCGCGCTCAGCGCCATCCAGGAGGAGGCCATGGCCATCGTCGTGATCGCCGCAACTTGAAAGGTAGCCGTCGCGGCCGGTGCGAGGCCGCCGCTGCCTAGGATCAGCCCTCGCCCAGCTGGTGCCGGATGTGGCTGCCGAGGGCTGGATCCGCGATCACTATTCGTAGAAGGACCGACCCGGCCGATGCCCCATCCCTCCGATCCCGCCTGGCCTCATCGCGACAGCCCCGCGCCGGCGGCGATAGCCGGGGAGAAGGACGCCTGCGGCGTGGGCTTCCTCGCCCGTCTCGATCGCCAGCCCAGCCACTGGTTGCTGCAGCAAGCTCTGCGCGGCCTGCGCTGCATGGAGCACCGGGGCGGCTGTGGCGGTGACAGCGATTCCGGCGACGGGGCCGGCATCCTCACGGCCATCCCCTGGGCGCTGCTGGAGGCCGAGTGGCCGGCGGCGGCCGGCTGCCGCGGCTCCGCGCGCGGTCTTGGCCAGCTGTTTCTGCCGGGGGACGCCGAGGAGCGGGAGGAGTGCCGCCGGCTCTGCGAGCAGGAGGCCGATCGCCTGGGTCTGCGCAGCCTCGGCTGGCGGCCGGTGCCGGTGGATCCCTCCGTGCTTGGCCCTCTGGCTCGCCAGACGGCGCCGGTGATCGAGCAGTGGCTGCTCCAGTCACCCGAGGCCTCCCCTGCCGTCGCCGCCGACCTGGACGCCCTCGAATCCCTGCTGTTCCGTCTGCGTCGCCGCGCCGTCGACCGGGCTCGGGATCGCTGGGGCGCGGACTACACCGGCCTTTACTTCGCCTCGATCAGCGGCCGAACCATCGTCTACAAGGGCATGGTGCGCTCGGAGGTGCTCGATCGCTTCTACGGCGACCTCCGCGATGAGCGCTTCGCCGTTCCCTTCGCGGTCTACCACCGCCGCTTCAGCACCAACACCCTGCCCCGCTGGCCCCTCTCCCAGCCGATGCGGCTGCTCGGCCACAACGGCGAGATCAACACCCTGCTCGGCAACATCAACTGGGCCAGCGCTGCCGAGGCCAACCTGGAGGCGGTCTGGGGCGAGGCCGCCTCAGATCTGCGCCCCCTGGTCAACGCCGCCTTCAGCGACTCCGCCAACCTCGACGCCACCCTCGAACTGATGGTGCGCAGTGGCCGGCCGATCACCGACAGCCTGCTGACCCTGGTGCCCGAAGCCTTCCGCGATCAGCCGGAGCTCCGGGATCAGCCGGACATTCAGGCCTTTTACGAATACAACGCCTGCCTGCAGGAGCCCTGGGATGGGCCGGCCCTGCTGGTCTTCAGCGACGGCCGGATGGTGGGTGCCACCCTGGATCGCAACGGTTTGCGGCCGGCCCGCTACTGCCTCACCCTGGACGGCACGGTGGTGATGGGCTCGGAGACCGGCGTCGTCGAGCTCGACGACGCCACGATCGTCGAGAAGGGTCGCCTGGGCCCCGGGCAGATGCTGGCCGTCGACCTGGAGAACGGCCGCCTGCTGCGCAATTGGGAGGTGAAGCAGGAGGCGGCCGCCCGCTTCCCCTACGCCGCCTGGCTGGCGGAACACCGCCGCCGCCTTTCGCCGGGCACCTGGGAGGAGGGCCTCCGCCTCGGCGACCTCGAGCTGCTCCAGCAGCAGACCGCCTTCGGATTCACCGCCGAGGACCTCGATCTGGTGATCGAGGACATGGCGGGCACCGGCAAGGAACCCACCTACTGCATGGGGGATGACATCCCCCTGGCGGTCCTCTCCAGCAAGCCGCACCTCCTCTACGACTACTTCAAACAACGCTTCGCCCAGGTCACCAACCCCCCGATCGATCCGCTTCGGGAGAAGCTGGTGATGAGCCTGGAGATGCACCTCGGCCGCCGCGGTTCCGCCCTGCGCCCCGATCCGGCCGGCGCCGCCGTGTTGCACCTGCCCACCCCGGTGCTCAACGAGGCCGAACTGGCGGCCCTCGGGGATCAGGGGCTGCCCGCCACCACCCTCTCCACCCTGCTGCCGGTGCTCGACGGACCCGACGGCCTCGCGAAGGCGGTGCATCGGCTCGGCTTCGAGGCCGAAGCGGCGGTGCGCGCCGGCTGCCAGATCCTGGTGCTCTCCGACCGCGTCGGTCCCGGGGGCGAGCCCGTTGGCATCAGCGCCGGCACCACGTACATCCCACCCCTGCTCGCCGTGGGGGCCGTCCACCATCAGTTGTTGCGTCTGGGGCTGCGCCTGCAGGCCTCCATCGTGGTCGACACCGCCCAGTGCTGGAGCACCCATCACCTGGCCTGTTTGCTCGGCTACGGCGCGAGTGCCGTCTGTCCCTGGCTCACCTGGGAAACCACCCGCCATTGGCTGGCCCACCCCAAAACCCGCGCGCTCATCGAGCGGGGCAAGCTTCCCGACCTCAGCCCGGCCCGCGCCCAGGCCAATGTGCGCACCGCCCTGGAGGATGGCCTGCGCAAGATCCTCTCCAAGATCGGGATCTCCCTGCTGGCCAGCTACCACGGAGCCCAGATCTTTGAGGCGATCGGCATCGGCGCCGACTTGATCGCCCTGGCGTTCGCCGGCACCACCAGCCGCGTGGCGGGCCTGAGCCTGGCGGACCTGGCCAGCGAAACCCTCTCCTTCCACGCCAAGGCCTACCCGGAGCTGAACCGCTCCAAGCTCGAATTCATGGGGTTCGTGCAGTACCGCACCGGTGGCGAGTACCACATGAACAGCCCGGAAATGGCCAAGGCTCTGCACGCCGCCGTGGCGGCGGGCCCCGGCTACGACCACTTCGCCACCTACCGGAAGCTCCTGGAGGGCCGACCGGTGACCGCCCTGCGCGACCTGCTCGAATTCCGGCCGGCGCTCACCCCCCTGCCGATCGAGCAGGTGGAGAGCGTGGAGAGTCTCTGCAGCCGCTTCTGCACCGGTGGCATGAGCCTGGGAGCCCTCTCCCGCGAGGCCCACGAGGTGCTGGCGGTGGCCATGAACCGCATCGGCGGCAAGAGCAACAGCGGCGAGGGGGGGGAGGACCCCGCCCGCTTCCACGTGCTCGACGACGTCGACGACGAGGGGCGCTCTCCCACCCTGCCGACCCTTCGGGGCCTGCGCAACGGGGATACCGCCTGCTCGGCGATTAAGCAGATCGCCTCCGGTCGCTTCGGCGTCACCCCCGAGTATCTGCGCAGCGGCCGCCAGCTGGAGATCAAGGTGGCCCAGGGAGCCAAGCCCGGCGAAGGGGGGCAGCTCCCCGGTCCGAAAGTCGACCCCTACATCGCTTGGCTGCGCAACAGCAAGCCCGGAGTGCCCCTGATTTCGCCGCCGCCCCACCACGACATCTATTCCATCGAAGATCTGGCCCAGCTCATCCATGACCTGCACCAGATCAACCCGGCGGCCAAGGTTTCGGTGAAGCTGGTGGCGGAAATCGGCATCGGCACCATCGCCGCCGGCGTGGCCAAGGCCAACGCCGATGTGATCCAGATCTCCGGCCACGACGGGGGCACGGGCGCCTCGCCGCTCAGTTCGATCAAGCACGCCGGCACCCCCTGGGAGCTGGGCCTCTCCGAGGTGCACCGCAGCCTGCTGGAGAACGGTCTGCGGGATCGGGTGCTGCTGCGGGTTGACGGCGGCTTCAAGACCGGCTGGGACGTGGTGATGGCGGCCCTGCTCGGCGGGGAGGAGTTTGGCTTCGGCTCGGTGGCGATGATCGCCGAGGGCTGCATCATGGCCCGCGTCTGCCACACCAACAACTGCCCGGTGGGGGTGGCCACCCAGAAGGAGGCCCTGCGCAAGCGCTTCACCGGCCTGCCGGAGCATGTCGTCAACTTCTTCCTGTTCGTCGCCGAGGAGGTGCGCCAGCTCCTCAGCGTGCTCGGGGTGGCCCGACTGGACGACCTGATCGGTCGCAGCGATCTGCTGGTCCCCCGCGACGTGAACCTCACCAAGACCCGCTCCCTCGACCTCTCCTGCCTATTGGCCCCGCTGCCAGAGGCGGCCGACCGGGCCTGGCTGCATCACGAGAGCAGCGCCCACCCCAACGGGCCGATCCTCGAGGATGCCCTGCTGGCCGACCCGGAGGTGCGGGCGGCGATCGAGGGCCACGGCACCGTGGTGCGCCACCTGCCGATCGTCAACACCGACCGCAGCGTCGGGGCCCGGCTCAGCGGCGAGATCGCTGCCCGCCACGGCAACAGCGGCTTCCGCGGCCGACTCGATCTCACCTTCTCCGGAGCGGCCGGCCAAAGCTTCGCCGCTTTCCTGTTGCAGGGAATGAACGTGCGGCTGGTGGGCGACGCCAACGATTACGTGGGCAAGGGCATCAACGGCGGCCGGATTGTTGTGGTTCCCCCCGCTGGCGCCGAGGATCCCGGCAGCAAGGTGATCCTCGGCAACACCTGCCTGTATGGCGCCACCGGCGGTGAGTTCTTCGCCCTCGGCCGCGCCGGCGAACGCTTCGCCGTGCGCAACAGCGGCTCCCGCGCCGTTGTGGAGGGCACAGGCGACCACTGCTGCGAATACATGACCGGCGGGGTCGTGGTGGTGCTGGGCAGCACCGGCCGCAATGTCGCCGCCGGCATGACGGGGGGCGTGGCGTTCCTGTGGGACGAGGACGGCGGACTGACCGAGCGCCTCAACCCGGAAACCGTTGCCCTCTGTCCCCTCACAACCCCCGAGCAGGACGCCCTCTTGCTGCCCTTGCTGGAGGCGCACCTGGAGCTGACCGGCAGCGGGCGGGCGGCCGCGATCCTTGCGGATTGGCCGGCCTCGAAGGGGCGGTTCAAGCTGCTGGTGCCACCGAGTGAGAAGGCGCTTGTGGGCCTGGCGGAGCGACTCGAGGCGGTGGCCTGATCCCCGCCAGCGGCATCGATCAGCGCGGGAACTCCCGCATCAGCCTCCGCACCTCGCCCGCGTGGTAGCTGCTGCGGGTGAGCGGGCTGCTCACCACCTGCAGGAAGCGGAGCTCCTCCTCCCCCCGGCGCCGGAACTCTGCGAACTGGGCGGGGGTGACGAACCGCTGTACCGCCAGATGCTTCGGGCCCGGGCTGAGGTACTGGCCGATCGTGACGATGTCGACGGCGTGGGAGCGGAGGTCGGCCATCACCGCGCCCACTTCCGCGTCGCTCTCCCCGAGGCCCACCATCAGCCCCGACTTGGTGTAGGCCCGTGGCCAGCCCTCCCGCACCCGTCGCAGCAACTCCAGGGACCGCCGGTAGTTCCCCTGGGGTCGCACCCGGGCGTAAAGCCTTGGCACCGTCTCGATGTTGTGGTTGAGCACCTCAGGGCCGGCCTCCATGACCCTGGCCAGCGCCCCCCAGTTGCCGCAGAAGTCGGGAATGAGGAGCTCGATCGTGGTGGCGGGGGAGCGGCGGCGCACCGCCTCGATGCAGGCCACGAATTGGCCGGCACCCCCATCGGGCAGGTCATCGCGGTTCACCGAGGTGATCACCACATGGTTCAGGCCCAGCCGCGCCACGGCCTCGCCCAACCGCTCGGGTTCGCTGGCCTCGAGGGGCCGCACGCTGCGATCGAAGTCGATGTCGCAGTAGGGGCAGGCGCGGGTGCAGCCCGGGCCCATGATCAAGAAGGTGGCGGTTCCACCCGCGAAGCACTCGCCGATGTTTGGGCAGCTGGCCTCCTGACAGACGGTGTTCAGCCGCAGATCCAGCAGCAGGTCGGCCACGGCGCCGATGCGTTCCCGCTGCGGGGCCTTCACCCGCAGCCAGTCCGGCTTGGCGGTCGGCAACCCTGGCGTCGGCACCGGGGGCTGGGGATCGACAGGCGTCACGGGGCCGGGGCGGGGCGGACCCGACTCTAGGAAGCCCCGCCACCCCCCTTCCCGCTCGCTGCGAGCCCTGCCCCTGGGGTTGGGGGCGGACGGCCGATCCCCTACACTCCACCCATCGGGATGTAGCGCAGCTTGGTAGCGCACTTCGTTCGGGACGAAGGGGCCGCAGGTTCGAATCCTGTCATCCCGATTGAATCGCACCCCCACCCTCGCCGCCGCGCCGATCCCCCGGGTTCAGCACAGCTCCGCCCCGGGATACCCCCGGGGTGTCACCATCCAGCCGTCTTGGACGCGGCTTGAGGAATTGCCCACCAGCACCAATGTGAGCATGTCCACCTGCTCGGGGGGCAGGTTTCCCAGGGCATGCAGGGTCACCTGCTCCTCGGAGCGACCGAGTTGGCGGGCCAGCACCACGGGTGTCGAAGCCGGCCGGCCCTCGAGCAGCAGGGCAAGGGCTCGCTCGAGCTGCCAATCCCGCTCGCGGGAGCGGGGGTTGTAGAGGGCCACCACAAAATCGCCCGCGCTCGCGGCCCGCAGGCGCCGCTCGATCACCTCCCACGGGGTGAGACGGTCGCTCAGGCTGATGGTGCAGAAGTCGTGCATCAACGGCGCTCCCACCCGCGCGGCCGCCAATTGCAGGGCCGAAAGGCCCGGATGCACCGCAAACGCGGGCCGCTCCGCCACCGGCCGCTGCAGCCAGAGCTCCAGGGCCAGCCCTGCCATGCCGTAGATGCCGCTGTCGCCGGAGGAGACCAGGGCCACCGTCAGCCCCTGCTCGGCCAGGGCGAGGGCCTCGGCGCAGCGCGCCCGCTCCTGCGTGAGTTGGCCATCGCGCCGCAGCTGATCCGGGCGCCGGAGGGGTTCCAGCAGGTCTAGGTAGAGCCCGTAGCCCACCCACACCGTGGCGGCGGCCAGGGCTCGGCGGGCATCGCCCGTGAGCCAGTCGAGGCCGCCGGGGCCGCTGCCCACCAGGTGCAGGGCCCCCCGTGCGGGGGCCCACTGCCGATCCGCCAAGGCCACCGCCAGGGTGGCCGCGCCCCGTTCCCCCGGGGCGGCCCGCTCGATCCGCTTCGGCACCAGCAGCGGAGCGGGGATCTGCGGATCCTCGCCCGCCGCAGCGGCGGCCAGACGGGCGGCGGCCTCTGCGACGGATGGCGTCCCCATCTCCCGGGCCACCGCCGCCGAGGGGGTCGGAACCGGCACGGCCGCCAGCCTCTCGGCCCCGTAGAGCCGCAGGGGCCAACCGCGCCGTTCCGCCAGGCTCAGCAGGCCGGGTTCATCCCCTTTCCTCGTGACGCTCGCCAGGCCGGCAACGGCGTTCTCGGCCAGGCCGTGCTCCCGCAGCGCTGTCTCCACCAGCCGCTCCAGCAGGCTCGCACTGGTGTCCCGTTCACAGCCCAGCCCGATCCAGAGGCAGGGGGGGTGCCAGCGGCAACCCGGCCCCAGTCGGTGACTCACCACCAGGTCGGCGGCCCCGGGCCGGGCCGCGTCCACCACCAGGCCAGCGGCGGCGGGCAAGGCTCGCCAGAGCCCCAGACCGCTTTCCTGAACTGCACGCACCGGCGGCGATCCGGCGGATTGGACCATCAGGCCCCGCCAGTCGCCGCCGCCTCGCCGCCAGCCCCAGGCCGAACCGAACGCATCCAGGACCAGAAGGCCCTGCGCCCCCGTGGCCCCGGTGAGCACCGCCTGGCCTCCGAGCAGGCCGGCGATCTCCCGGGCCAGCGCCTCCCCGCCGGCGCCATGGGCCCCGAGCAGGGGGATGGCGTACCGCCCCTCCGGGTCGACCACCACCACGGCCGGGTCCCCCTTCTTGTCGCTCAACAGCGGTGCGATCAAGCGCGTCACCAGCCCGCAGGCCCCCACCGCCACCACCGCCTGCACCTTCCCCCAGCGCTCCGCCAGCCAGCTGGCGCTTTCGCCGTCCCCTTCGCTGCCCCAGCGGATCTCCTCCGCCAGAGCGCTCTGCTCGAGCTGGGCGAGCACCGCCCGGGCCCCCGGGCTGAAGCCGAGCGCGATCACCCGACGGGGAGGGCGGGTCATCGCGCCACCCCCTCGCGGGGGCCGTCATCGAGAGGGCCCGGCTCCTCGGGCGCGGTTGGCAGCCCGTCGGCGGCCGTCTCCGTTTTGATCTCCTTCTCCCCTCTTTTCGCTTCATTCTCCGTGGTGGGATCCGGGGCTGCTGCGGGGGGCGCTTCAGCCTGGCTGATGGGCTTGGCGTCTCTCTCTGTCTCTTTCTCTGACATCGAAATCGGCTCCGCTTCCGCTTCCGGCTCCAGCACTGGCAGCGACTCCGGCCCTACTTCTGCCTCCGGCTCCGCCGGAGCCTCTGCCCCTGCCTGTGCCAGGGAGTCCGCCCCTGCCGGGGGCTCTGACGGCGATGGCCGCGGCGGGGGGGGCGCCTTCCCGAGCAGAATGGCCAGATCGGCGGGGGAGAGCCGCGGACCCAGCCAGGCCGGTCGCGGCAGCGATGGGTCGAGCCGCACCTCCCGCACCAGGCTGTTGAACGGTGGGTTGAGGGGGGCGCCGCGAGCGTCCAGCAGCTCCAGCTGGAGGGCATTGCGGCCGGGCCGCCAGCCCCGCAGCCAGAGCGGTGACTGGCGATCCACCAGGAAGGAGTCGCCGTTCACCGTCACCCGCAGGCGCCAGCTGGCGTCGTCCTCGCGGAGATGCTGCAGTGGCGCGTCGATCAACAGCCAGTCCAGCAGCAGCGGTTCCCCTGCGACCGCCCCCTCCGGACTGATGGGCAGCAACTGGGCACTGCCGACTTCCGGCAGGGTGAGCGGGTTGGCCGCCGTGCGATGCACCCGGATTTGGGCCATGGCGTCGGCGCTTTTCACCGCTTCGCCCCAGGGTCGCGCCGCCACCACCGTGAGCCGATGACTCCCGGGCCGCAGCTCGGGCAGGGTCACCTCGGTGCTCGTCAGGAGCAAGGGCTCGCCATCATCCACGCGCAGCTGGAGGTGAGGACCGAGCCCGAGCGGCCCCGCATCCACCAGCGGCCAGTCCGCCACCTGCAGCCGCAGGGTCCAGGCACCGCCGGGCAGCACCGCCTCTGCCGCCGGGGAGAGGATCCTCACCCGCGGCTGTCGCTCGGCCAGGCCCTCCTGCAACTGCTGCACCGCCAGGGGGGGCGCTACTTCCTGCAGGGGCTTGTTCCCCTCGGCCGCCGGGGGGATCTCCTTGGGAAGGGAGGGGGTACGCCCTGGCCAGCCCAGGGCCTGCGCCCGTCCGGTCGGCCCTGGCAGACAGAGCAGAAGAACGAGGCAGAGGGCGGCGATTCGCCCCGGGATCCGCGCTCCGAGAGCGGCTAAGGCCCTGCGTCTGGAGCCATGGCCCTTGCCACCCCTGCCGAAGGCGCCCAAGCCCACAATCCCTTCCCGTGGTTTGGCGGCCATTCTGCGCAGGCGGGGGTGCCGCGCTGGAAAGGCTGGGGGAGGCGAATGAATCGGATTGGAAAAAGCTATGCACTATCGCGCTTGATTTAGTCGTGGTTGATGTCAGCGACCCCTGCCCAGAGCTCAGTCAGAGCCTGGAGAGCGCCGGGATTGAACCTTTGTAACTGGGGGGCAATTCCGCTTGTTCCTCGCCCTTATACTTCCGCCAGCGGTCCCCTACAGGGGCCCAAAGCACCAGTCGTGGCAAGGGTTCTGCCCTGTCGGACTGGCGCCCGTGGTTCGGCGGGCCCTCCGGGGCCTGTCGAACCGTCGGGTCCCACCGACGGTTTCCGGTCTGTCGATTGCTGTGGCCTCCATGGCTCTGCGGCCGTCCGACTCCGTCCAGGGGTGGCCCTCCACCTCGACCCCGTCCCTCGAGGAACGTCTCGATGACCATCAGCCCACCAGAGCGTGGGAAGAAGGCGGAAGCCATGGTTGACCGGAACCCCGTTCCGGCGACGTTCGAGCTTTTCGAGAAGCCCGGACATTTCGACCGCAGCCTCGCCAAAGGTCCCAAAACCACCACCTGGGTTTGGAACCTCCACGCCAACGCTCACGACTTCGACAGCCACACGAGCGACCTCGAAGAGGTCTCTCGCAAGATCTTCTCGGCTCACTTCGGCCACCTGGCCGTCATTTTCATCTGGTTAAGCGGCGCCTTCTACCACGGGGCACGCTTCTCCAACTACACCGGCTGGCTTGCCGACCCCCTGCACGTCAAGCCAAGCGCTCAGGTCGTCTGGCCGATCTTCGGCCAGGAGATCCTCAACGGCGACGTCGGTGCCGGATTCCACGGCATTCAAATCACCTCTGGTCTTTTCCACCTGTGGAGAGCCTGGGGCTACACCAGCGAGTTCCAGCTGCTCTGCACCGCTATCGGTGCTCTGGTGATGGCTGGCTTGATGCTGAATGCCGGTGTTTTTCACTACCACAAGGCAGCCCCCAAGCTCGAGTGGTTCCAGAACGTTGAGTCGATGCTCAACCACCATCTGGCCGGTCTGCTCGGTCTCGGTTCCCTTTCCTGGACCGGACACCTCCTGCACGTCTCGCTGCCCACCACCCAACTGATGGATGCCATCGACGCCGGCAAGCCGCTGGTGCTCAATGGCAAGACCATCGCCTCGGTGGCGGACATCCCTCTGCCCCACGAATTCCTTAATCAGGACCTCCTGGCGCAGCTCTTCCCTGGCTTCGGAGCCGGCATTTCCGCCTTCTTCACCGGGAACTGGGCCGCCTACAGCGACTTCCTCACCTTCAAGGGTGGGCTGAATCCAGTCACCGGCAGCCTGTGGATGACCGACATCGCCCATCACCATCTGGCGATCGCCGTTCTCTTCATCGTGGCCGGTCACATGTACCGGACCAACTGGGGTATCGGCCACAGCATCAAAGAGATTCTGGAAGGTCAGAAAGGGGATCCTCTCCTGTTCCCTGCCCCGAATGGCCACGACGGCCTGTTCGAGTTCATGACCACCTCCTGGCACGCCCAGCTGGCGGTCAACCTGGCGCTGCTGGGCTCGCTCAGCATCATCGTGGCGCACCACATGTATGCGATGCCCCCCTATCCATACATCGGGGTCAGCTACGCCACCCAGCTCTCCCTCTTCACCCACCATGTGTGGATTGGAGGCTTCTTGATCGTGGGGGCTGGCGCCCATGCGGCCATCGCCATGATCCGCGACTACGACCCCGCCAAGCACATCGACAACGTGCTCGACCGGGTGCTCAAGGCTCGCGACGCCCTGATCAGCCACCTCAACTGGGTGTGCATCTGGCTCGGCTTCCACAGCTTCGGCCTCTACATCCACAACGACACCATGCGTGCTCTGGGTCGCCCCCAGGACATGTTCAGTGACACCGCGATCCAGCTCAAGCCGGTCTTCGCCCAGTGGATTCAGGGTCTGCACGCCGCCGCCGCCGGCACCACCGCCCCCAACGCCCTTGCTGGCGTCAGCGAGGTGTTCAACGGCTCCGTTGTGGCCATCGGCGGCAAGGTGGCCGCTGCGCCGATCCCCCTGGGAACGGCTGACTTTATGGTCCACCACATCCATGCCTTCACGATCCACGTCACCGTGCTGATCCTGTTGAAGGGTGTCCTGTACAGCCGCAGCTCCCGCCTCGTCCCCGACAAGGCGAACCTCGGCTTCCGCTTCCCCTGCGACGGCCCCGGCCGTGGCGGCACCTGCCAGGTGTCGGCCTGGGACCATGTGTTCCTCGGCCTGTTCTGGATGTACAACTCCCTGTCGATCGTGATCTTCCACTTCAGCTGGAAGATGCAGAGCGACGTGTGGGGCACCGTCAATGCCGACGGCAGCGTTCAGCACATCACCAATGGCAACTTCGCCCAAAGCGCGATCACCATCAACGGCTGGCTGCGCGATTTCCTCTGGGCGCAGGCCGCGCAGGTGATCAACAGCTACGGCTCCTCCTCCAGCGCCTATGGCCTGATGTTCCTGGGTGCCCACTTCGTCTGGGCGTTCAGCCTGATGTTCCTGTTCAGCGGCCGTGGCTACTGGCAGGAGTTGATTGAGTCCATCGTCTGGGCTCACAACAAGTTGAGGGTTGCCCCCGCCATCCAGCCGAGGGCGCTCTCGATCACCCAGGGCCGTGCGGTTGGTGTCGCCCACTATCTCTTGGGCGGTATCGCGACCACTTGGTCCTTCTTCCTGGCCCGCATGATTGCGGTCGGCTGACCTCCAACTGACCTTTCCCAATGGCAACGAAATTTCCTTCGTTCAGCCAGGGTCTGGCACAGGACCCGACAACCCGCCGGATTTGGTACGGCATCGCCACGGCTCACGACTTCGAGAGCCACGACGGCATGACCGAAGAGCGGCTTTACCAAAAGCTGTTCTCCACCCACTTCGGACATCTGGCCATCATTGGCCTCTGGGTATCGGGAAACCTGTTCCATATCGCCTGGCAGGGCAACTTTGAGCAGTGGGTCGCCGATCCTCTGCATGTCCGTCCCATCGCCCACGCGATCTGGGATCCTCACTTCGGCCAAGGAGCGATTGCCGCCTTCACCCAGGCGGGCGCTTCCTCTCCGGTGAACATTGCCTATTCCGGTCTGTACCACTGGTGGTACACGATCGGTATGCGCACCAACGCTGAGCTCTACCAAGGATCCATCTTCATGATGATCCTCTCGGCCTGGGCTCTCTTCGCCGGCTGGCTCCATCTGCAGCCCAAGTTCCTGCCTTCCCTGGCCTGGTTCAAGAACGCCGAATCCCGGCTCAACCACCACCTCGCCGTTCTCTTCGGCTTCAGCTCAATCGCCTGGACCGGTCACCTGGTCCATGTCGCCATCCCTGAGTCCCGCGGTGTCCATGTGGGCTGGGACAACTTCCTCTCGGTATCTCCCCACCCGGCGGGTCTAGGCCCCTTCTTCACCGGCAACTGGGGTGTCTACGCCCAAAACCCCGACACCGCCCAGCAGGTCTTCAACACCAGCCAAGGGGCGGGCACGGCGATCCTCACCTTCCTGGGTGGCTTTCACCCCCAGACCGAGTCGCTCTGGCTCACCGACATCGCCCATCACCACCTGGCCATCGGTTGCATCTTTGTGATCGCCGGCCACATGTACCGCACCAATTTCGGGATCGGTCACTCGATCCGCGAAATCCTCGACGCCCACAACCCCCCCAAGGGGACCCCGGGCGACCTGGGTGCCGGTCACAAGGGCCTCTACGACACGATCAACAACTCCCTCCACTTCCAGCTCGGCCTTGCCCTCGCCTCCCTCGGCGTAGTCACCAGCCTGGTGGCGCAGCACATGTACTCGCTGCCCTCCTATGCGTTCATCGCCCGGGATTACACCACCCAAGCCGCGCTCTACACCCATCACCAGTACATCGCCATCTTCCTGATGTGCGGTGCCTTCGCTCACGGTGCCATCTTCTTCATCCGTGACTACGACCCCGAGGCCAATAAGAACAATGTTCTGGCCCGGGTGCTCGATCACAAGGAGGCGATCATCAGCCACCTGAGCTGGGTGTCTCTGTTCCTCGGTTTCCATACCCTTGGCCTCTACGTCCACAACGATGTGGTCGTGGCCTTCGGGACTCCCGAGAAGCAGATTCTGGTGGAGCCCGTCTTCGCCCAGTTCGTTCAGGCCGCCAGTGGCAAAGCCATTTACGGCATGAACCTGCTGCTCTCGAATCCCGACAGCATCGCCACCACCGCCTGGCCCAACAATGGTGCCGTCTGGCTGCCGGGTTGGCTCGATGCCATCAACGCGGGCAACAACTCCCTGTTCCTTCAGATCGGGCCGGGTGATTTCCTTGTGCACCACGCCATCGCGCTGGGTCTGCACACCACCACCTTGATCCTGGTGAAGGGCGCTCTCGATGCCCGTGGCTCCAAGCTGATGCCCGATAAAAAGGACTTCGGCTACTCCTTCCCCTGCGACGGCCCCGGCCGTGGCGGCACGTGTGACATCTCCGCCTGGGACGCCTTCTATCTGGCGGTCTTCTGGGCCCTGAACACCGTGGGTTGGCTGACCTTCTACTGGCACTGGAAGCACCTCGCCATCTGGCAGGGCAACGTGGCTCAATTCAACGAATCGAGCACCTACCTGATGGGCTGGTTCCGCGACTATCTCTGGCTGAACAGCTCCCAGCTGATCAACGGCTACAACCCCGCTGGCTCGAACAACCTCGCCGTCTGGGCCTGGATGTTCCTCTTTGGTCACCTGATCTGGGCCACCGGCTTCATGTTCCTGATCTCCTGGCGTGGCTACTGGCAGGAGCTGATCGAGACCATCGTCTGGGCGCACCAGCGCACCCCGCTGGCCAACCTGGTCGGCTGGCGCGACAAGCCCGTCGCCCTCTCGATCGTGCAGGCCCGCGTGGTGGGTCTCGCTCACTTCACCGTGGGCTACTTCATCACCTACGCGGCCTTCCTGATTGCCTCCACCTCTGGCAAGTTCGGTTGAGTTCTCTCCTTTGTGCTGTTGCCGGGCTTTCCCGTCCGGCAACCCCCGGAGAATCCTTGAACACCCTCGACGGACGAAACCACCCCGGCAGTTGCCGGGGTTTTTTTATGTCCTGCCGATGTCGGCTCGCAGCAGCGACGAGATTTGGCGATGGTTGTCTGGAGGCTGCAGCGATTCTTCTTGTTTGGGCTTGTTTTCATCGCCTGGTGCAGTATAGAAATACTCGAGGCCATGGAAGAACAAGACTCCGACCCCCATCACCAGGATTACGCCTGCGCAATAGACCACAGCCACGAGCAGAGGATCCTCCTGCTTGCGGTTTGACTGGGGCGATCTGGGGTTTTTCGAGCCTCTTCTCCTGCGGACTTTGACGCGCACGACGTCATGGCCCTGGCTCCCCTGAATCCCTTGGCTCTCCTGGCCGCCGAGTGGATGGCGGCTCCTGCTGCGGTGCCGCTTGCGTCGTCTTGGCATGGCGTGTCGCCCTGATGAATCTGTTGTGTTTGCCCTTGGGTTTGCCCTGGCTTTGGCCGCGCCGTGCCGAAACGGAAGCCATGAAAAAGGCCCTGCCAGCTGGCAAGGCCTTAGAGGCGAACGTTTGTTGGTCGGCGCTCGGCTGGGAAGCCCGGACCTCAGCCCACGCTCCAGACCCCGCCGGCGATCTTCACCAGAGGAGAGACCAGGGTGGTGCTGCAGAGGAACCAGGCGAAGGCGGCACCACCGCAGCCGCCCAGCCAGAAGCCACTGGCAAATTCCGCCCAGCCAGCCTTGGTGAACAGATCGGCCGGTGGGTTGTCGATCGTGGCATCCGGGGGTTGCACGTTCGGGCCGTTGCCCGCCGTTCCGTAAATCGAAAGGCAGACCGTGAGGATGGAGACCAGCCCGATCGTGGCGAGAAGGCCGGCGGTGCTGGCGTACTCGGTGAGACGCAGGGGGCCGGTGAGGGCAAAGGGTCCGTAGAGAAAGAAGCCATGGGCCATGCCCACCTCCAGGCCGCGTCGGTTCGGCGAGAGGGAGGGGCGATAGGCGGGGAGGGCGTTGAGGAACGACCGGGTGAAGTAGCTGCTGTTGACAGGGGTGGCCAGATTGCCGACGCAGGGGTCGGCCACGGGGGTGACGGTCATGGTCGCTGTGGGGCGGCGGGAGTAGGGAGGCGGGGGAAGGGGGGCGGCTGGCGCGTGGGTCCGTGAAAAGACGGCCTTTCCCGCCTCAGTCGCGCGCTTCGATCACGTTGAACAGCAGAGCCATGGCCACCGCGGGGCCAAGGATTCCAACCAGGGGCACGAACACCGAGGGCATCCAGGAAGCGGCAAATTCACCAGTCATGGCGTGGACCATTAGCAACCGCGGGTACTGTAAGGAGCGCCTCCCGCAGCCTTCCCAGCTCTCGGAACGGGTGACATAAAAGTTCAGCAGCCCCGCCCCGCTGCTCCGCCACCCCGCTGCCCCGCGCGAACCCCCGCGATGCCTCCCTCTCTGTTTGGACTCGCTGCCGCCACGCTGCTCGCGGCCCTCTGGATGGTCACCCGTCGTCGGCCCCGGCCCCTGCTGCGCTCTCTCGACACCAGCGCCGTGGCTGCCCTCAACCGCGCCCAGCTTCGGCGCCAGACGCCTCTCCCCCTTCCCTTGCCCGCGTCCGTCGCCTCCGGCACCCCCGCCCCGCCAGAGGCCGCTGCCGCCTCCACCCCCGCGATCGATCCCGCTGCCCTCCGGAGGCCGAGGCCAGCCGGCGGGCGCGAAAGCCAACAACTCCGGGCCCGTCTGGCCGTCGCCGCCCGAGGCCCCCTGCCCGGACGGATCGAGGCGATGCGGACCGCGCGGCGCTGGGGTCACCGTTCCGTCTTGCCCCTGTTGCGCCTGGGCCTGCGGGATGTGCATCCCGAGGTGGTGCGGGAGGCCGCCCTCGCCCTGGAGGCCTATCGCGGCCGGAGCACCGCCGCCTCCACACCCCGCAGGGTGGTGCGCACCCGGTAGATCGGTCGCCCCTGGCTTTCGTGGTAGGTGCGCATCTGCAACTCCGCCAGAAGACCGAAGCCGAACAGCTGAACGCCGCTCAGGATCGCCAGCACGGCCATCAGCAGTAGCGGCCTGTCTCCGATGTCGGTGTCGAGCAGCAGCTTCTCGCCGACGAGCCACAGCAGCAGCAGCAGCCCCGCCCCCAGGGTGAGCAGGCCCGCAAATCCAAAGACATGCATCGGGCGGGTGAGAAAGCGCTTCATGAACCACACCGTGAGTAGGTCCATCACCACCCGGAATGTGCGGTCGATTCCATACTTGCTTTTGCCATAGCGGCGAGGATGATGGTTCACCTTCACCTCCCCGATGCGCGCTCCCTCGATGAAAGCCAGGGCGGGTAGAAAACGGTGCAGTTCGCCGTAGAGGTTCAGGTCGCTCACCACCTCACGGCGGTAGGCCTTCAGGGAGCAGCCGTAGTCGTGGAGGTGCACCCCGGTGACGCCAGCGATCAGGCGGTTGGCCAGGAGCGAGGGGAGGATCCGGCTGATCGTGTTGTCCTCCCGCCGGTGGCGCCAGCCGCTCACCAGATCAAAATCCCCCTGCTCCAGTTGATCCAGAAGCATGGGGATGTCGGCAGGATCGTTTTGCAGGTCGCCGTCCAGGGTGACGATCACGGCCCCCCGGCTGGCATCGAAGCCTGCCGCGATCGCCGCACTCTGGCCGTAGTTGCGCCGCAGCAGCACCGCCACCAGCTCGGGGACGCCCCGGCAAAGGTCTTGCAGCACCGTCGCCGTGGCGTCCCTGGATCCGTCATCCACCAGCACCAGCTCAAACGACCGCCCCCCGCTCTGCAACGCCGCCAGGATCTGCGTCACCAGCTGCGGCACGCTGGCCTCCTCGTTGTAGAGGGGCACCACGATCGAAAGTGCCGGGGGCGAACCGGCCTGGCCCGCCAGGGCGCGGGAGGGGGTCGCTCGGCCTGGTGGGTAGGGGAAGGGATCGGAATCGGCCATGGCCGTCGCCGAGCGGAATCGTCCGACCCTACGGAGGAAGCGGACTGCCGTCGTGACTGTGCATCACCCGCCCCGCGCCGCGCAGTTCCCCCCGGTAGTGGGCCGCCACCGGATCTTCGTTGCGGGGGTTCAGGTCGTCCTGGCCGATGCCGTTGCGCCCGTGGGCCTGGCCCGAGCTGTGCAGGTAGCGGCCGTTGCCCAGGTGCAGCCCTACATGGGTGCAGCGTCGTGCCGTGCCGAAGAAGAGGAGGTCGCCCCGCGCCAGCAGGCTGGTCTGGCCCGGATGCACGGCCACGGGCCGGCAGAAGCGCTCCTGCAGATAGGCATCGCGGGGAAGCCAGATCCCGGCGGCGGCATAGGCCGCTTGCACCAGGCCCGAGCAGTCGTAGTCGGGGCCCAGAGTGCCCCCCCAGAGGTAGACATTGGCGCGGGAGCCGGCCGCTTCGCCGAAGGCCAGCACCCGCCCCAGACGGGCTCTGATGGCCTCCCTTCCGAGGCGGGGCAGCGGCGGCGGCAGCGCGGGCTGGCCATGGCGGCGCAGCTCCTCCGCCTCCAGCCAGCACGGATAGCCGTCTTCCCACAGCCGCACCCGCAGGCGTCTGCCCCCGTCCGGGTCGACCTCCACCACCCGCAGGTGCCGCCCGATCCCCACCTGGGTGGCCAGCCCCTCGCCCCGGGGCCGGCTCCAGCCGTTGAGGGGGGCTTCCAGTCGCAGCCAGGCGCCAGGGGAGAGGACGGGTTCTAATGGGGCCATCGCGTGCGGGGTGGTGATGGCGTTCTACAGCCAAGACCCGGCGATGGAACAGACCCTCGCCGACGTGCTGGCCGGGCTGGAGGCCGAGGGCCGGCCCGGACTGGGCGAGCTCCTCTCGATCACCTGGCTGCAGTATCCCGAATCGCTGCAGCGCCAGGCGGAGCGGCTGGGGCCGGAGGCCTTCTGGCAGCAACGGCCGAGGGGCACCTCCCGGCGGGGGGAGCGGCTGCGCTACCCCGCGAGCGTGGTGAAGCTCGTCTACCTCGTGGCCGCTGAGGCCTGGCTGCAGCGCCGTCTGCTGGAGGACGGGCCGGAGCTGCGCCGTGCTCTCGCCGCCATGATTCAGCACTCGAGCAACGACGCCACCTCCCTGGTGGTGGATCTGCTCAGCGGCACCACCAGCGGTCCGGCCCTGCCCCCGGCGCAGCGGGAGGTTTGGCAGGAGCAACGCCTGCTTGTCAACCGCTGGTTGGCCGGCCTCGCTTGGCCGGAGCTGCAGGGCTGCAACGCCTGTCAGAAGACTTGGACGGAGGGCCCCTACGGGCGAGAGGCGCAGTTCTACGCAGCCGAGCAGGGCAACCGCAACCGGTTGAGCAGCGAGGCCACAGCCCGTCTCCTGCACGCTGTGATCGGCGGGGCGATCGTCTCCCCCCCGGCCTGCGCGCGCATGCGCGATTTGCTGGCCCGCTCCCTGGCCGTCGCCGATCGGGCTGCCGATCCCGAGAACCAGGTGGATGGCTTCCTCGGCGATCGACTGCCGGAGGGGGCCCGGCTCTGGAGCCAGGCGGGCTGGAGGAGCCAGGCCCGCCACGATGCCGCCTACGTGGAGGCCGAAGGCCACCGACCGATGCTGCTGGTGGTGCTGGGCGAGGGAGCCGCCTGCGCCAGGGACGACCAGTGGCTCCCGCAGCTGGCCGAACAGCTGATGGCGCACGGTCGCCTTGGCGACTGATCCCGGCCCCGGCCTCAAGGGGGCGTCGGCACCGGCGGCGGGGCGGAGGGGGTGGGGAGCGGGGAGGGCGCGCCGGGGGCGAGCACCGGCGGTGGGGGGAGGGGCTCCGCCGGC
>JBIPMZ010000302.1:0-3195 GCA_044376165.1 Cyanobium sp. | reverse complement strand
CGTTGTAGTTGGCCAACTCTGACATAAGCGTCTCACCAAAGGCAAAAGGTGTCGATGTGCCGGCACGGCAGGCATATTCCCAGTGGGCTTCGCTTGGCAGGGTGTACATACGGCCCGTCCTCTGGCACAAGCGTTGGCAAAATTCCATCGCCTCTTCCCAGCTAACGTTCTGGACAGGCCGGTCAGAACCTTTGAATTCTGAGGGATCTGAGTTCAAAGACATCCTCACCTTTGGCCAACCCGCCACCACCTGCCACTGGGCCTGCGTGATTGGTGTCTGGCCGAGAAAGAAGCTCTTGAGGGTGACGAGATGTTCGGGTCCCTCGTTGCAATCTCGCTGGGGCTCCTCTGGAGGAGAACCCATCAGAAACTCCCCAGCCGGTATCCGCACCATCGTGATCGCCACTCCTTCGTCCAGTTCCTCTTGATAGCCCTCCACCGCCACTGTTCTTCGCTCCACCCGCCACTCTTGAGCGTCCCAGAAGAAAGCAGGACTGCCGACCTTCACTACGACGGCAGTTTGCGTCCGGATTAGCACCGGAACCGGACGACGTTCCCGCTGCTCCCGGGCCCGCCGCTCCTCCTCCGCCCTTTGGAGCACCTGGGCCTTCGCGGCCAGCAGGGGCTCCCGCAGCAGGGCGGCCTCCTCTTCCCCAAGCGCCAACCGCAGCCGCAATTGCTCCAAAGCCTCTTGCGCAGCCTTGCTCAAGGGGAACGCTTGCTCAATCGCCTGCCGAACCTCCGTCTCGTAGTGACGCCGCAAATCCTCCCGTTCCGCGTCCCTGCGGCGCTGCTCCTCCCGCTCTCGGACCTGGCGCATCTCCTCGGCTCGCCGATCGCGGTCGCGCTGCTCTTGAAGTCTGAGCGCCGCATCCTCCTGGAACGCCTTGTGGATTTGTAGCCCGATCTGCTCGAAGGCCTTCTCGCGCTCTCGTTCGCTCATGTCCAAGAGGGTGTGGTCAGGGGGGTGGAGCGCCGCCTGGATCTCCCGCAACTCCGTCACGCGCCAAAGGCAGGGGGACACGGGCACCCAGAGGATGCGCAGCCCGCGCTCCTTCTCGGCCGTGAACAACTTAGGCAGCTCCACCTCTCTGACGAAGTCAGAGGCGAAGAAGTCCGCGCTCACCAACAGTAACGCCACTCGCGTTCGGGCGAGAGCCTGATCAATCTCCCCGCGCCAGCGGGCGCCGGCCTGGATGCGACTGTCGTCCCAGATCTCCAGATCGTGGTACGTCTTCAGGGGGCTCAGCATCTTGCGCAATCGCTCCAACAGCTCCGCGTCGCAGCGGCTGTAGCTGATGAACAACTGGGATCGTTCCGCTGGGGCATCGGTCGTCGGCCGAGGGGGAGCCTGGTCGCTGCTCAACTGTCGCTGCCATCACTGGACTTAAAGATAGTGCCGATGATCCCTGGGTTCAGCGGATCCACTCCCAAGGGGGCCGATGTGCCCAGCAACGGCGCACTCAAGGTCAGCAACCCCTCTGCTCAGGGCCAACAAACCCATCCCTCAATAAAGCAGCCGATTCCCCTCATAGCGGGCCTGGAGCAGCTCCAGGCGATGCATCAACTTTTGCTGGCGCTTTTCCTGGCGGGCGCGGGTGCTGGGGCTGCCCTGGAAATGGAGGAGTTCGTTGCGCAGCAGGTAGTCTACAAAATCTTTGGGTTCGCAGGGGCGATTCCCTATCCATTTGTGGAAGTTGCGGTGCAAGGCGGCACTGATCACCAGCAGGTTGTCGTCCAGTGCGGCTAAATCCGGCCGCGAGGCGGCATCAAAGAGGTGGTGGGCCTCCAGCTCGAGCGGCGTGCGGTCTGCTGCCTTCACCTTCTGCTGGGTGACGGCGCAAGCCTTCGCCTTGCTACGCGCCCGCTCCATCGCCGCACGCACCCGCGCCTCATGGCTCTCCAGCACCTTGCGTTGCACCGCGAAGCAATCCTCCGCCACATCCGCCACCGCCTTCACCCACGCCTTGCGCGCTTTGGTGATGCGGCCCCGTTCGTGCATGCTGCGCGCCAGACGGGCGATGCCGCGCTGGCTCCAGTGCCGCCCTCCGACCTCGGCGATGTCGGCGAAATGCACATCGATCTCCAAACTCTCCGCCCCATCCAGCCCCGCACTCTCCGCCTCGATGCGACGCAGGGCTCCCGCCATCCCCTTGCCATTCGTGCCCAGCACCCGCACCACCGACCGCTGTTGCAGAAACACCAGCTCGCCGCGGATCACCAGGGTCGTGCGGTCTTGGGTGACCTGGATGATGCGCCGCTGCACCAGCGCCCGCGTCACCCGCGCTCGATGGTGGGTGAAAAACTCCTTCAGCCGCGCCAGGAAGCTGCCACCTTCGGTTTCCTCCAAATACTTGGCAATCGCCATCACCCCTTCTTCATAGAAGCGGCGCTTCTTGGCCTGGCCGGGTTCGTACTCAAAAAATTCCCCCTCGATCAGCTCCCAGGCGTCATCCGGATCCCCATCAAAGAAATCACAGATTCGATACAATTTACTCACCGGAATGGCGAGCATCTTTGCTGCTTCCTTGTCGTTGAAGGCATCGCGCTCTCGCCGCTTGGCGGAGCTTGCCTCTGCTTTGGAGGGTTTGGTGTTCATCCGCGGAAGGCCAATAGGGAATCACGCATCTTCTGCAGCCTTTCCATCACCCGCGGATCGCCCCCTACATCGGGGTGGTGTTCCTTGGCCAGGCGCCGGAAGGCCTCCTTGATATCCTCTGCCGTCGCCGTGTCGGGGTTGAGACGGAACACATGCCAGGGCCGGAAGTTTTCCAGCACATCGATGCCTTCGATGCAGGTGGAGCCGCTGCGATCGCGCTCCGCCTGCGGCACCCCCACCCACTCGCGATAGAGCTTCTGCCAGTCTTCTTTTTTCTTTAGCGCCAGGCTGCGGCCGGCCATCGCCAATTGAAACTCCTTCGACTTGCGCAGCTCGGTTGGGTTTGAACAGCCGAACACCCGGCAGACCTCGCTCTTCAGCTGCGGCAGAGTGAGCACAGGCTCCGGGAAGGGCTTGCCGTGGATGTACTCAGCAAATGCCAGCAGGGCTGCAGCATCCGGAGGCCCAGCCGCCAGCAGCGCCGCGATGCGCTGCTGCACCGCCGGCCGATCCAGTTTCTTGCGGGCTGGTTTCGGGCTGGACGGTGGCGGCGAAGGGCGGGTGGGCACAGGGAAAAACAACAGTTGCGCTCCGCC
>JBIPMZ010000301.1:0-3207 GCA_044376165.1 Cyanobium sp. | reverse complement strand
CGCCCCTGCATCCCGGTGCCGCGGCAGCGGTGCGCAGCCGCCTGGCGGAGCTCGGCATCAGCGAGGCCGATGTGGCTGACGCCGTGCGCTGGGCTCGCCAGGAATGATCCGGGTGGTGCTCGACACCAACGTGTTGGTGTCGGCGTTGCTGTTTGAGGGCGGCCGCCTCGCCTGGATCCGGCAGAGCTGGCAGAGCTGGCAGAGCGGCAGAATCAAGCCGGTTCTGGCGGAGCCCACCGCCCGGGAACTGCTGCGGGTGCTGGCCTACCCGAAATTCCAGCTCACGCCTGCCGAGATCGAACAGCTCTTTGCCGAGCTGCTGCCCTGGAGCGAAACCTGGCCACAACCGCTGGAGGCACCAGAACCCCGTTGTCGCGATAAGCAGGATCAAGTGTTTTTGGATCTGGCACTCACCGCCAGCGTGGAGGTGTTGGTGAGCGGCGATGCAGATCTTCTTGCCCTGCATGATCAACTGATGGTGCCAGCCATCCTCGATGCAGCTCGCTTCAGGGTCTGGCTGCAGCAGCATCCGAAGGCCTGACAAGGGCCAACGGCAAAGGCCTTCACCCACGTGCTGTCGTCTCCTCCCAATCTGCAACGGGGCAGGGCCTCTCTACTTGGACACCGAGAGCACCTGGACCAGCACCCCAAAGCGGTCGATGTGCTGCCGCAGTCCTTCATGCCGCAGGCTTTCCCAGTGGGTCACATCCATCCGGTAGAGGGTGGGCAGCTCCTCGAAGGCGGCGGCAAACGCAGCGCTGCAATCCTCTGGGCAGCTGAAGGCCAGGTCAATGTCGGAGCCGGGCCGCTGCCTGCCCAGCGCCCGGGAGCCATAGAGCTTCAACCAGCGGATCTGCGGAAACTGCTTCCACTGCTGAGGGAGAATCACTCCCCTGCGTCATGGCCGCTGATCCAGATCGGCGGCAAGCGTGCACAGCGCCGGCGCGAATCGTTCCCGGATCAGGGCCAGAGCCTGCTGGGTACGCGTCACGTCATAGGACTGGGCCATCAGATTGCGTTGCTCCAGCATGTCGATCCACAGCTGACCCTCCTGCACAAGGCCAGTGGCAAAAGCTTGCCGCAACACCTCTCGGGGCAAGAGCGCATCGATGCACTCGTACGCCGCCAGTAGATCCTTGAGGGTTTTCCAGCTGAGATCACAGTTGGTCATGGCATCAGTCTGCCCGTGGCAAAAGTCTTCCGAGTCCGCGAGTCTGGAAGCCCTTCTGGTTTCGCCCAGAGATCCGCCCTACCGCATCGGCCCCAGATCCATGCGCCCGGGCGGCGCCAGCCGCTGACGCAGGAGATGACTGCAAGGAGGAGGTGAAGGAAGCCTTCGCGGGGGTCACACCGCCCAGATCTCCTCCAACGCCAACACCAGCCCCTCCGCCAGCTCACTCCCCTCCAGCTCGCTGACGTTCTCCAGCCGCTCCCCCATTCCTTGTTGGCCGCCCCGCCAGAGTTCCACCGCCCGCTCGGCGGGCAGCAGCAGCCAACCCAGCCGGGCGCCATTGGCTTGGTAGAGGTCCATCTTGCGGCGCAAGGCTGTGACGCCCCTGGGGCCCTCATCGCTGGGGCTGGCCAGCTCCACCACCAGATCGGGGCAGAGGGGCGGGAAGCCGCGGCGCTGCGGGGGGGTGAGGGCCTGCCAACGCTCTTCCAGCACGAGGGAGGCATCCGGGCTGAGCACGGAGCCATCCGGCAGGCGGAAGCCTGTGGAGCTGTCAAACAATCGCCAGGCCTTGCGCTGCCTGCAAAAACCCTGCAATTGATACACAAGCAAGCCGTTGCGGCTGCCCGTCTCCCCTCCCGTTGGCGTCATGGCGATCAACGTTCCATCGGCCGCAAGCTCCAGCACCGCCTCCGGGTTGGCCTGGCACACCCGCTCGAACTGCTCTGGCGTCAGCCGCAGATCCCATGGCAGAAGCAGTGGCGCGGGCTCCAGCTCCGCTGGCTGGTCGGTGGCGGGGGGGGGCGCCAGGGCCATGGGCTGGGCCTGCTTGCTGGATGAAATTTAGGGGCATCCGTTCGCCACGGGCACTCGGCTCGGCCTGTTGGACGGCCAGTGCCAGGTGCCCGATGGGGTTGTCCCGAGCCGCAACAGCCCACGCTTTGAGCCGGCGCGGCCTCTGGCCTGTGCGCTGCGGAATCGACCCATTCCCTAAAGTAAGGATTCCTTGTTAGGTATCCCCCGCTGTGGTCCTTGCCAAGCGCACCAGCAAGAACCAGCTCACGCTTCCGAAGGCGGTGGTGGAGCAGGTCGGCCAGGCCGACTATTTCGACGTGGTCTGTGAAGACGGCCGCATCGTGCTCACGCCCGTGCATCCCGGCGCCGCCGACGCCGTGCGACAACGGCTCGCGGAGCTCGGCATTGGTGAAGCGGATGTGGCCGATGCCCTGCGCTGGGCGCGCCAGGAATGATTCGGATGGTGCTCGACACCAACGTGCTGGTGTCGGCCCTGCTCTTCGACAAGGGCCGCCTGGCCTGGATTCGTCATGGCTGGCAGGCCGGCAGGTTCACACCGGTGTTGGCCCCGTCCACCACCAGGGAGTTGCTGCGGGTGCTGACCTACCCGAAGTTCAAGCTCAACGCCGCCGAGATCCAGCTGCTCCTCGCCGAGCTGTTGCCTTGGAGCGAAACCTGGCAGGACCCTCTGGAGTTGTCGGATCCCCTGTGTTGTGATCCGCGGGATCAGGTGTTTCTCGATCTGGCCATCGCCGCCAAGGTGCATGCCCTGGTGAGCGGTGATGCGGATCTGCTCGCCTTGCGTGATCAGCCCCGCCAGCCCTTGCTCCTGGATCCAGCAGGTTTTCAGAGCTGGCTGCTGCTGCAGCTACCTCGGCACCGATAGGGGCCGCAGAGTTGAGTCGCTCCCTACGCCTTACCTCACCCCACCCAGATCTCCTCCAATTCCAGCGCCAGCCCCTCCGCCAGCTCTCCGCCATCGAGCCGGCTGGCATTCTCCAGCCGCTCGCCCATTCCCTGCTCACCGCCCCGCCAGATCTCCACCGCCCGCTCCGCGGGCAGCAGCAGCCAACCCAGCCGGGCGCCATTGGCCTGGTATTGAGCCATCTTGCGGCGCAGGGCGGTGACCCTGCGGGGACCCTCATCGCTGGGGCTGACGAGCTCGATCACCAGATCGGGGCAGAGGGGCGGGAAGCCGCGGCGCTGCTGGGGGGTGAGGGCCTGCCAACGCTCTTCCAGCA
>JBIPMZ010000299.1:0-3223 GCA_044376165.1 Cyanobium sp. | reverse complement strand
GCCTCTTGGGGCTCCTCAGCGACGGGGGCCTCCGGGGCCGGGGGCACCAGCACCACCTCGGCTAGGCGGTCCCCGGCGTCGAGGCGCTGCAGGCGCACGCCGGTGGCGGCCCGGGACTGCTGGGGGATCGCATCGGCCTGCATGCGCACGATCACCCCCCGTTCGCTCACCAGCAGCAGCTCCTCGCCGGGGCCCAGCACCTTGAGGCCCACCAAGGTGTCGCCTTCGCGGCGGAAGCGGATCGCCCGCAGGCCCATGCCGGCCCGTTTCTGCAACCGAAACTGCTGCACCGGCACGCGCTTGCCCAAGCCGCTGGCGCTGGCCACCAGCACCCAGGGCCCGTCGCTGGGGGCCACCTCCTCTCCCCCATCCCCCTCCTCCTCCACGGCGGCGCTGGCCACCCGATCGGCCAGTTCGGCCGGCAGCACGTCCATGCTCACCAGCGCATCGCCCCCCCGCAGGGTCATGGCCCGCACGCCGCGGGCGGAGCGGCCCAGGGGCCGCAGCTCGTCGTCGCTGAGGCGGAAGTGGATCGTCATCCCCTTGAGCGAGCCGATCAACACGCTGTCTCCCGAGAGGGCCAGCCGCACCCAGCGCAGGGCATCCCCCTCCTCCAGGGAGATGGCGATCAACCCGTTGGCGCGGATGTTGGCGAAGGCGGAGAGCCGGGTGCGCTTCACATAGCCGCGGCTGGTGAGCATCACCAGCATCAGGTCGTCGTCGAAGGCGCTCACCGCCAGCAGCGAAGTGATCAGCTCCTCCCGCGGGATCGGCAGCAGTTGCACGATGGGGGTGCCCCGGGCCGCGCGGCTGCAGAGGGGCACGCGGTAGGCCGGCAGGGAATAGACAACACCGCGGTCGCTGAACAGCAGCAGGGAGTCGTGATCGTTGCAGCTGATGAACAGCTTCACCGCCTCTTCACCCTGGGCGCGGGTGCCGGCCTTGCCGCGGGTGCCGCGGCTGGTGGCCTCGAATTCGCTCACCGGCATGCGCTTGAGGTAGCCGTTCTCGGTGAGGAGCACCACGGAGCGCTCGTTGGCGATCAGGTCGATGTCCTCCAGACCGCCCTCGAGATCGAGGATTTCGGTGCGGCGTGGCGAGTTGTACTTGCTGCGGATCGCCTGCAGCTCCTCGCAGATCAGAGCCAGCACCCTCTCGCGCCGGGCGAGGATGTCGTTGTAATCGGTGATTTTCGCGAGCAGATCCTCATGCTCCAGCCGGATTTTGTCGGCCTCCAGGGCCGTGAGCCGGCGCAGCTGCATCTGGAGGATGGCATCGGCCTGGGCCTCGCTGAGTCCGAAGCGGCTCATCAGCTGCTCCCGCGCCGTGGCGGTATCGGCCGCTGCGCGGATCAGGGCGATGATCGCGTCGAGGTTGTCGAGGGCGATCAGCAGACCCAGCAGGATATGGTCGCGCTCTTCGGCCTTGCGCAGCAGGTAGCGGGTGCGGCGCTCGATGGTCTCGACCCGGAAGTCGAGGAACACCTCCAGCAGCTTGCGCAGGGTGAGCAACACCGGCTCCCCCCCCACCAGCGCGAGCATGTAGGCGTTGAAGTTGCTCTGCAGCGGGGTGAGCTTGAACAGGTTGTTGAGCACCACCTGCGGGTAGGCGTCGCGGCGCAGTTCGATCACGATGCGCATGCCATCGCGATCGCTCTCATCGCGGATGTCGGCGATGCCCTCCAGCTTTTTGTCGTTGACCATTTCGGCAATGCGCTCGATCAGCGCCGCCTTGTTGGTTTGGTAGGGGAGCTCGGTGATGATCACCGCATCGCGATCCTGGCGCCCCTTGGCCTCGATCGTCTCGATCCGGGCCACCCCCCGCATGGTCACCGAGCCGCGACCGGTGCTGTAGGTCTCCCGGATGCCGCGGCGGCCCAGGATCTGTCCGCCGGTGGGGAAGTCGGGGCCGGGGATGATCGCCAGCAGGGCCCGGTCTTCGAGCTGGGGATTGGCGATCAGCGCCAGCAGGCCGTCGATCAGCTCGGTGAGGTTGTGGGGGGGGATGTTGGTGGCCATCCCCACGGCGATGCCGGTGGAGCCGTTGAGCAGCAGCTGGGGGATGCGCGCCGGCATCACCGTGGGCTCCTGCTGGGAGCCGTCGAAGTTGTCGACGTAGTCGACGGTCTCGCTCTCGATGTCCTCCAGCAGGGCGTCGCTGGTGAGGGCCTGCAGGCGCGACTCGGTGTAGCGCATCGCCGCTGGCGGGTCGTTGTCCACCGAGCCGAAGTTGCCGTGGCCATCGACCAGCGGCATGCGCATCGAGAAGTCTTGCGCCATGCGCACCAGCGCGTCGTAGACGGCGGTGTCCCCGTGGGGGTGGTATTTGCCGAGCACCTCCCCCACCACCCGGGCGCATTTCCGATAGGGGCGATCGCTGGTGAGGCCCAGCTCGTACATCGCATAGAGGATGCGTCGATGCACGGGCTTGAGGCCATCGCGGGCGTCGGGCAGGGCCCGGCCCACGATCACGCTCATCGCATACTCCAAATAGGAGCGCGACATCTCGTTGCGGAGATCGGTCTGGATGATCCTCCCGTCGGAGTCCCCGGGGCCTGAGGAACCCGGTCCGGTTGGATCCGCCATGCCGTACCGACTGTTGCAGGGACCATCCTAATCGAACTCCCTGCGCCCCACCCGATGTCCGCGCTGCCGCCCCGCGACGAGGCCAGCCTGCTCCGGCGCCAGAGGGAAGGCCGCCTGCGGGTGCGCCTCGCCGCCGAGTGGCGCGCGCTGGTGGCCGAGGTCGGGCTGGCCGACGCCTACGCCGAGACCGATGTCGTGGTGGCCGCCGACGCGGGGTTCACCGACCAGGGCAGCCTGCACCTGCACCTCGGCCCCACCGATCCGCCGATCCGGCTGCGCGAGGCCAGCCTCGGCGGCGTGGCGGCCCAGGCGGGGGGTGGCGCGGCCGACCTCGTGATCCCGATCGGGGGCGGCCTGGCGGAGGGCAGCCGCCGCGGCGGCGCCCAGGTGCTGGCCGATCTGCTGGCGGGAGGGGCGGTGGAGCTGGACAGCAGCGGCGACGGCACCCGCCTGCAGCCCCGCCGGGAGCTGCACACCCGCCTGGACCTGGAGCGGATCGGCGGCGGTCGCCTGCTGCTGCACCGGGCGATCCAGGAGAACGGGGTGGTGGCGGTGAGCAGCGGCGAGGGCCTGCTGCCCAGCCCCTTCGGCCCGCTGTTGGGCCCCTTTGTGAATGCCCTCTGGACCGCCGGGGGCGC
>JBIPMZ010000043.1:0-11956 GCA_044376165.1 Cyanobium sp. | reverse complement strand
GCTCGGCTGGCCCGGCAGCCGGCCTCGCCTGACGCTATGGGGCGGCATCGGCTTCTGCGGCTCGCTCACCAGCTTCAGCTCCTGGATGCTGCAGCTGGCCACCCTGCCCCTCGGCTCGGGGGCCTTTTGGCACTCCCTGCTGGTTCCGATAGTCGGTGGGTTTGCCGCCCTGTTTCTCGGGAAAGCCTGCGCCGTGGCGCTCGCCCGCGCCCGGCGGCGCCTCAGGCGCTGAATGCCTTGCGGGCCGGGATCGGGTAAGGGATGCGGCGGTGGCGCATCCGCCGCCACACCCGCACAAAGGCGCGGATCACCAGCTCCATCTCACCGCGGCTGATGCCGCTGTTCTCCAGCTGGCCATCCTCCTGCCGGGCCTCCACGATCCGATGCACCATCGCCCGCGCCTGCTCCTCGCTCGTATCCGGCGGCAGCGACCGCAGCGCCGCCTCGCAGCCATCGGCCAGCATCAAAATCGCCGTCTCCCGGCTGCGGGGGATCGGGCCTCGGTAGCGAAAACTCTCCTCCGGCACCGATGGGTCGCGTTCGCGGGCCTGGTGGAAGAAATAGCCCATCTTCAGTCGGCCTTGATGTTCCGGGATGAAGTCCGCCAGCGGGCGCGGCAGGCGGTAGCGGCGCGCCAGCTTCAACCCCTCATCCACATGGGCCTGCAGGATGCGGGCGCTGGCGAAGGGATCATCCAGCTCCTCATGGGGATTGGCGCCGCCCTCCTGGTTTTCGATGAACCACCGCGGGCCATGCAATTTGCCCACGTCGTGATACAGCGCACCGGTGCGGATCAGGTCCACATCCGCATGGATCGCCCGCGCCCCCTCCTCCGCCAGGCTCGCAATCATCAACGTGTGCTCAAACGTGCCGGGCGCTTCGGTGGAAAGGCGGCGCAGCAGCGGGCGCTCCAGATCCGCCAGCTCCATCAGCCGCGAGCGCGTCAACAAGCCAAACGAACTCTCCACCAGCGGCGCCAGCAGCAGGCCCCCCAGCAGCAGGGCCATCATCAGCAGCGCCTCGCCCATCAGGTCGCCCCCCGGCGTCACCCCGGCGGCCGGACTGCCGCTCAAGCCGCTCCACACCTGCCACACCACCGCCTTCAACAACATCGCCCCCAGGGGCAGCAACACCGCCAGCTGCAGCAGCTGGGCACGGTTCCGCTGCCGGCCCGCCAGCACCGCCGCCACCGCCCCCATCGCTGCAGCCATCAGCAGCCGCACCTCCAGCCACGCATCCAGCGGGATCGGCCAAAGCAGGGTGGCGGCGGCCAGCCAGGCCAGGCCCGCCGGCGTCCCCAGACCCTGCGCCACCAGCAGCGTGGGGGGCACCAGCAGGGCCAGCGGGCTCACATCCGTGCCCAGCCACAGCTTGCAGGCCTGCACCACCAGCAGCATCGCCAGCGCCAGCAGCGCCTGGCGGGGCTCCAGGCTCGCCCGCCAGCGCCGCATCACCAGCAGCATCACCCCGCAGGCCGCCAGGGCCTCCCCCAGATGCCCCAGCCAGGCCGCCGGTCGCGGCCCGCGGCTCACCCGGTCGAAGTGATCCAGCACATCAAACACCTGCGGGCTGATCGTCTCCCCCTGCCGCACAATCACATCCCCCTGCCGCACCCGGATCGTCGGCACCCCCTGCTGCCGCACCAATTGCACGATGCGCGTCTCGCTCAGGGCCGGATCGCTGCGCAGGTTTGTGCGGCCCACCAGGCTCGCGGCCACCAACCGCGCCCCCAGCCGCCGGCCCACGTTGCCCTGATCGCTCAGGTGCAGCTCCGCCGCCTCCACCAACGTGCTCTCCGCCACAGACGCCACCACCCCCTGCCGCACCATCCGCAGCTGCGCCTGCCGCACCGCCTGCTCCCAGCCCAGGCGCTCCACCGGCGCACGGCTCGCCAGCCAGCGCCGCTCCGTGGGGCTCAGGTTGAGCGGATCGATCCGGGCCGGACGGGCCGTCAGCTGCGCCTGCACCGCCGTCAGGCGCTGATTCAAATCGTCCTGCAGCCGGCGGCTCTCCGCCTCATCCACCACCTGCAGCTGGGTGCGGGTCAGCATCCGCCGCCGCCGCTCCTCAAAGGCGCTGCTGTCCCACACGCTGGCATCCCGCGGGGCCAGCACCGTCTCCCGGGCGATCTCCCCCACCCGCACACTCGGCTCCACCAGCCACGGCCAGCTCGAGAGCAGCGCCACCAACAAGCAGGCCAGGAGCACCAGGGCGGTGCCGATTCGGCTCCAGGCCACGATCGCCTGGCGGGGCCTTTCGAGCCGCAGAAGCTGGCGCCACAGCACCCGAAGCCTTCGCCGTGCCGTATCCATTCCCCCACGCTAGCGAGACGGGGCTGCCCCCACGCCATGCTGGGACCAGCAACCGCGCGGTGATGGCCACCCTCCTAGACGGTCGCCGCCTCGCCGCGGTCATCGAGTCCCGGCTGGCCGCGGTGATCGCCGCCGGCCTGGCCCGCGCCGGTCGCCCCCCCGGCCTGGCGGTGCTCCGGGTGGGGGACGACCCCGCCAGCGGCGTCTATGTGGCCAACAAAGAAAAGGCCTGCCTTCGCATCGGCATCCGCAACCTCGGCGCCCACCTCCCCGCAGCCACCCCGGCGGCCGAGGTGCTCGCCCGCATCCGCCAGCTCAATGCCAACCCCGAGGTGGATGGCATCCTCCTGCAGCTGCCCCTCCCCGCCGGCCTGGCGGAGGGTCCGCTCCTCGAAGCGATCGATCCCGACAAGGACGCCGATGGCCTGCACACCCTCAACCTCGGCCGCCTGCTCAAGGGTGAACCCGGCCCGCGCAGCTGCACCCCCGCCGGCGTGATGGCCCTGCTCCAGGAGGCGGGCGTGGTGCTGGAGGGCAAGCGAGCGGTGGTGGTCGGCCGCAGCATCCTGGTGGGTCAACCGATGGCGTTGATGCTCCAGGCCGCCAACGCCACGGTGAGCATCGCCCATTCCCGCACCCCGCACCTGGCGGAGCTCACCCGCGAGGCGGAGGTGCTCGTGGTCGCCGCCGGGCGGCCCCGCCTGATCGGCGCCGCCCATGTCCGCCCCGGCGCGGTGGTGGTGGACGTGGGCATCCACCGGCGGCCCGAGGGCGGGCTCTGCGGGGATGTGCGCGCCGAGGAGGTGGAGCCCCTCGCCGCCGCCCTCTCCCCCGTCCCCGGCGGCGTTGGCCCGATGACGGTGGCGATGCTGCTGGTCAACACCGTGGTGGCCTGGTGCCACCGCCATGGCGTAGACGCCTCCCCCCTCGCCGACCTCATCCCCTGACCGGCCGGCGCCGGATGAGAGAATCCGCGCGCAGCACAGGACGGACGGGACATGACCGCGGCGGTGAGCACGCCCTTCGATTTCGCCGCCTATCTGGAGGTCGCGCGTCGTCGCGTGGAGGCCGCCCTCGAGGCCTCCCTCGGCCCCGAACGCCCGGAGTCGCTGCGCGAGGCGATGCGCTACTCCCTCCTCGCCGGCGGCAAGCGGCTCCGCCCGATCCTCTGCCTCGCCGCCTGCGAGCTGGCGGGTGGCGACGCGGAACTCGCCCTCCCCACCGCCGTGGCGCTGGAGATGATCCACACCATGTCGTTGATCCACGACGACCTGCCGGCCATGGACAACGACGACCTCCGCCGCGGCCGGCCCACCAGCCACAAAGTCTTCGGCGAAGCCAACGCCATCCTCGCCGGTGATGCCCTCCTCACCCGCGCCTTCGAAATGGTGGCCCTGCGCAGTCCCCACGTTCCGGCGGAGCGGCTGCTGGCGGTGGTGGCCGAGCTCAGCCTCGCCGCCGGCGCCCCCGGCCTCGTGGGCGGGCAGGTGGTGGATCTGGAGTGCGAGGGCTTGCCCGTCGACCTCGACACCCTCGAATACATCCACCTTCACAAAACCGGCGCCCTGCTGCGCGCCAGCGTCCTCAGCGGCGCCCTCCTGGCCGGCGCCCCCGAGCCCCTCCTCACAGCCTTGCGCACCTACGCCCGCGGCATCGGCCTGGCCTTTCAAATCATCGACGACATCCTCGATGTCACCGCCAGCAGCGAGGTGCTCGGCAAGACCGCCGGCAAGGATCTGACCGCCGACAAAACCACCTACCCCAAGCTGCTCGGGCTGGAGGAATCCCGCCGCCGCGCCGAGGCCCTGGTGGCGGAGGCCAAGGATGCCCTCCGTCCCTGGTCTGGCGAAACAGGCGGCTTCACCACCCCTCTGCTGGCCCTGGCCGACTACATCACCAGCCGCGACCGATGACCCCTCCCGATGCCCCCGCCTCCGGCCACGCCCTGCTGCTGCTCCGCGATCTGGCCGACAACTCCGTGCTCTGGTGGGGGCTCGCGGCCTGCGGTGTGGCCCAACTCTCCAAGCTGGCGGTGGAGCTGATCCGCCACCGTCGCTGGCGGCCGGCGGTGCTGCTCGAAACCGGCGGCATGCCCTCCAGCCATTCCGCCCTGATGACCGGCACCGCCGCCGCGATCGGTTGGAGCGAGGGCTTTCAATCCCCCCTCTTCGCCCTCGCCTCCGCCCTCTCCTTCGTGGTGCTTTACGACGCCAGCGGTGTGCGTCGCGCCGCCGGCCTGACGGCCCAGCGGCTCAATGCCCTGGCCGAGCGCCTCTGGGAGCCCGGCGCGCCGGGCGAAGGCCGCCCGGGGCCCCTGCCGGGATGGGGGCCGTTGAAGGAAAACCTCGGGCACACCCGCACCGAGGTGTTGGTGGGCAGCCTGCTCGGGCCGCTGGTGGCGCTCACCGGCCTGGTGGTGCTGGGCTCGCCCCTGCACCTGGCCCAACAGTGGGGGCTGTTCGGCCTCCTCCCCGGCCCGGCCCGCTGAACCGCCCTCCCCTCACCCCCAACCAGGAGGCCGCCGAGCGCGCCTTCCTCACCTGGCTCCACCACCCGGCCGCCGACACCCCCTTTGTGCTGCGCGGCTACGCGGGCACCGGCAAGACCTTCCTCTCCTCCCGCCTGCTGGAGCACGTGGAGCGCCAAGGCCTCTGCTGGACGGTGGTCGCCCCCACCCACAAGGCCGTGGCGGTGCTGCGGCGCCAGCTGGAGCTCGCGGGCCTCCATCCCCCCTGGTACCCCTCCACCCTCCATCGGCTGTTGCGGCTGAAGCTGCGGCGGGAGCGCGACCTGGAGCGCTGCGAGGAGACGGAGCCAACCGCCACGGCCCTGGAGTCCCTGGGGCTGGTGTTGGTGGACGAGGCCTCGATGGTGGATGGCACCCTGCTGGACATCGCCCTTCGCTGCGCCCATCCCTTCGGCACTCGCCTGGTGTTTGTCGGGGATCCCGCCCAGTTGCCGCCGGTGGGGGAGGCCCGCAGCCCCGTCTTCGCCCTGGCCCGCGCCGCCCACGCTGTCTTGACCCAGGTGGTGCGCCACCAGGGCCCGGTGCTGCGCCTGGCCACCGGCCTGCGCCAGGGCGACCTGCCCTGCCGCCAGCCCCCGCGCCTGCCGCCGGTGGGCGGGCCCGCCGGCAGGGTGGCCCTGCTCGATCGCGCCGCCTGGCTCCGGGCCGCCCAGGAGGCTTTGCGGCGCAGCGCCGAGGCGGACCAACCCGATCTCGCCCGCATCCTCTGCTACACCAACCGTTCGCTCGAGCGGCTCGTTCCCCTCGCCCGCCGCGCCCTCCACGGCGAGATGGCCGACCAACTCCCGGTGCTGCCCGGCGAAGTGCTGATCAGCCGGGCGGCGGTGATGGCTCCGGCCTGCCGCGAGGGGGGGGAGGCGGCGGAGGAACCCGACCTGGTGCTCGGCTCGAACCGCGAATTGGTGGTGCGGGACGTGGCCCCGGAGCGCTGCGACCTGGCGGAGTTCGGCGTGCCGGAGGCCCCTCCGATCGAGACCCTCAGCGCCACCGTGGAGGCGGGGGAGGCCCTGCTCACCCTGCGGCTGCTGCCGCCGATCGGCTCCGCCGCCCGCCAGGGCCTGGAGGCGGTGCTGCAACGCCTGCGCCAGCAGGCCCGGGAGGCGGGCAAGCAGGAGGGGCGTGCCCTCTGGCGCCGCTTCTTCCTGGTGCGCGACGCCTTCGCCTCCCTCGGCCCCGCAGCGGTGCTGACCGTGCACCGCAGCCAGGGCAGCACCTTCGGGGAGGTGTTCATCGATGCCGATGTCTTCTGGCCCGCGGATCGGGAGTTGCGTCGCCAGCTGGTCTACGTGGCGGTGAGCCGGGCCAGCGAGGCGGTGACGGTGCTGGCAGGGGCCGGCAGCGCCACCGAGCGGGAGCTGTGGCGCCGCTGGTTGGCGGAGGAGCCGAGCGAACCCTCCGGGGGCGAAAGCCTCTGAACAGCGTTCAGCAGACCGGCCAATTGCCCCCAGCCACCTATAGCCTGAAAGAAGCCTGAAGACGATTCATGTCGCTCTGAGGCCTGGCTGCCACCGATTGTGTTTAGTATCCTGCCCGTCGCGTTTCTGCAGGGTCATTATCCATCCTGATCTGCTCGGAGTCGCTAGCGCCGCCCCGCCTGTCCGTTCGGCTCCCCCCACCAGCTGGCCGGCGCCCCACCCGAAGGGAGCCACCCAGGCGGGCGATCCGTTTCTGGGCGCCACCGCTTCGTTGCTGCTGGCTGCCCTGGCCTTGGCCGCCGTCAGCCTGCGCCTCTGGCGGCCAGGGGCGCACCGGCAGGCGAACAGCGCCACCGGCCGGCTCCATCTCCCCAAGCCCTCAGGGGCAGCCGCGCTCTTCTCCCGCACGCACCACGAAAAACTCCAGGATGCGAAGTATCTGCAAAGCATCTTGGAAGCGGAGCTCGCCTCCCAGGAGCCCGAGCCCCTGCCGCTTAACGAGAACGAAGCCAATCCACCCCTGGATTCGGGAAATTCGTCACGAGCCGAGGGGATTTGTGCCAGATCTGAGAAGTGAGCCAGTCATTATGCGTTTTTCGCATTTTTCTGGTGGTGGCCCTGTCGTTCTTCTTTCTGGCAACGCCCGTTAAGGCCCTTGCAGTCCGGCCGATTAGGCACTAATCTTTCCGGATCTACAACATCTGCTCGCTGTTATGGCACCGGGGGATAAGTCCTCTGTATCGTTGCGTATCGCTGCGGGTGAAACATCCCCCGTTGGGCAGATACCCCTTCCCAGCCCTGACGGCTTGATCGCCCTCGATCACCTCTGCTGGCTGGGATCCGGGCGCGATGTGGCCCGCCGCCTGCAGTGCAATCCCAGCACGGTCAGTCGCAAGGCTGAGGCCTGCGCGGTGAGCCTCGGCCTGCTGCTCAGAAAGCGCGCCGGCCTCTGGACCCTCTACGGGGACGGGGAGCTGCTCCAGGCGGAGCGCTACCTGCACCAGCGCTATCGCCTCGCCGGATACGGGCCCCTGCGCCTCGATGCCTCCGCCGACGTGGCCGAACGCATGACCGTCCCGCCCCACCCCGGCTGGGTGGGCGGGGGCCAGCGCCACTTCGCCTCTCGACGCCCCCTGGAGCTGCTGGAGCAGCGGGTCACCGACGCCTGGCTCTGCAGCTTCTGCGAAGAATTGGGCCCCGCCGAATCCGCCCCCTGGCAGGTGCTGGAGCTCGCCTCCCTGCCCCTCCACCTGCTCGCCCATGGCGATCATCCCCTGGTGGCGGATGGGGGGCCGGACGGCCTCGACGCCACCGCCCTGCGGGATTGCCCCTGCCTGGCTCTCCCCGATCATTGCCAGCCCCAACGGCGGGCCCTGCTGCAACGCCTCGGCCTGGCCAACCAGATGCTCACCCTCGACCGCCACGACGGCGGCAAGTGGGACGATCCCCTCGACGATCGGCGCACCATCCGGCCGGGCACCCCCCTCGACCTCCTCCAACGCCTCGATTGGCGCCCCCTCTCCCTCCCCCTGAACCATCAGGCGCGCCTCGGCCTGGTGATCCGCCGCGATCTGCGGGAGATGAGGCCGATCCAGGAGCTCCACCGAGCCCTGCAGGCCTGGGTTCCAGAAGCCCTCAGCGCCTTGCCAACCCGGTGAACCCCTGCCAGCCCAGATAGCCCGCCAGGGCCAGGCTGACCAGGGCGACCAGCAGGTCCCCGCGCAGCAGCAGCCAGTCGCGGCAGGCCTGCAACGCCGGCCGCACCCGCTCCCGCCCCAGCAGCACGAAGCCTCCGAACGGCAGGAGCAGAAACAGCCCTGTGCTCAGGCAAAACGCCCCTCCGAAGAGCAGCTCGCGGCCGCGCCCCAGGCCCGCAGCCAGAAGGCTGGTGCTCGCCTTGGCGTAGAGAAACAGATCGTCGGGGCTGGCCAGCTGCAGCAGCGCGCTCACCCCCAGCAGGGGCAGCAGCGGCATCGCGACAAACCGATCCAGCTGGCGGCTCCAGGCTGCCGTTTCCTCCCCCTCGGCCCGCACCGCCAACAGCTCCCGAAGCCCCAGGGCCAGCAGCGCCCCCCCGGCCAGAAGATCGAGGCCGGTGCGCAGCGAACTGCCCGGCTCGACCGTGAGCGGCAGGCCGTGCCCGAGGCTCAGCAGGGTCAGCAGCAGCAGGATCGAGCCCACCAGCCAGGCTGCGACCAGCCAGCCCCCCCGGCGCAGCGGCTGCGGCCCCAGCAGCAGAAGCACGAGCAGGGCGATGTGCACCGGGCTGAAGGCCACCGCCAGCCCCAAGCCCGCCAGCTCGCTCCCCAGGGCCGTCAATCCCATGCGGTGGACCTCAGCATGGTGGGCCTCAGCGGAGGATCTCGAACCAGTCGGAGCCGGTGGGCGGCACCTCGCCGCTCGTCACCCGCCGCACCCGCGCCTGGGGGGGACCCTGCTCGCACCAGAGGCGCAGGTCGTGCAGGGCTTGAAGGGAGCCCTCGGCCTCCAGCTCCACGCTGCCATCGGGGCGGTTGCGCACCCAACCACTGAGGCCGAGCTCGCTGGCCCGCTGCTGGGTGGCCGCCCGATACCCCACCCCCTGCACCACTCCCTGCACCGTCAGCCGCCAGCGCTGGTGGGCGGCAGCCGGGCGGGGGGACTCCGGCGGGGGGAGGAAGCGGCGCAGGGCGGCGGCGGCACGGCGGGCCCGCTCCACGCGGCCAGACGGGAAGGAATCGCCGGCCAGCCAGCCCAGTGGAGGTGCAGCCAGCTCGCGTGGATGTTCGCTGCGGTCCATCCCTCCGTCCTCCTCGGGCATCCCCAGCCTTCAACCTGCCACAGACCCGGCCGCGCCGCCACCGGGCCTGTCGCCACTGAGCCTGCCGCCACCGAGCCAACGCCCCCCGAGCCGACCGGCCCGGCAAGCGGTTCGAGCTGCCAGCGGTGAAACTCGTGGCCCGTCAGCCGCTCCCCCCGCCGCACCAGCAGACCGTCCCGCTCGGCCACCGCCTCGCGATAGCCCAGGCTCAGCGCGCCGCGCCGCGCGGTGAAGGGCAGCACGCCCGCCATCCGGTGGCTCACCCCCGCGGCGTCCGCCAGGCTCTCGCCGAGCAGCAGCAGACCGCCGCATTCGGCGACGATCGGCACCCCCTCCGCCGCCGCCTGGCGCAGCGCCCCCAGGCTGCGCCGGCTGGCGGCAAGCGTCGCGGCATGGAGTTCCGGGTAGCCGCCGGGCAGCAGCACCGCCCGGCAACCGGCCGGCAGGGGCTCATCGGCGAGCGGGCTCCAGGGTTGCGGCGCCATCCCCAGGGCGCTGAGCAGCTCCTGGGCCTCCGGATAGAGGAAGTGGAACGCCTCATCCCGAGCCACCGCCACCGGCCTCGGAGCGGCGGAGGGGCCCGCCAGGGGCCGGTGGATCGGATCGGCCAAGCGCCCCTGGATCGGGTCGCTCAAGCGCCAGCGGATCGGGTCGAGCCCATCCGCTGGCGGGGCGGGGGGGGCCAGCAGGGGCCAGAGGCGCGCCAGATCGAGGTGCTGCTCCGCCAGCTCCGCCCAGATCCCCTGCCGCTCCGCCAGGTCGGCGAGCTCGTGGGGGGGGTGGAGGCCGAGGTGGCGGGAGGGAAGCTCCAGGGCCGGGTGGGGGGGCAGGGCGCCGAGCAGCGGCACCTCGATCGCCGCGAGGGCCTCGCGCAACAGGGCGCGGTGGCGCGCGCTCGCCACCCGGTTGAGCACCACTCCCGCCAGGCGCGGGGAGGGGGGGCCGTGGTCGCGGAAGCCGCGCACCAGGGCGGCCAGGGAGCCCGCCTGCCGCGACGCCTCCACCACCAGCACCACAGGCAGCTCCAGGAGGGAGGCCACCGCGGCGCTGCTGCCTTCACTGCCGGGGCCACGGCCATCGAACAGCCCCATCACCCCCTCCACCAGCACCCGCTGCGCCCGGCTGCCGTATCCGTGGAAGCTGCGCACCACCCACTCCTCCCCGCAGAGCAGGGGGTCGAGGTTGCGGCAGGGTCGGCCGGCCACTGCACCGAGCAGCTGGGGATCGAGGTAGTCGGGGCCCACCTTGAACAGCTGCAGGCTCTCGCCGCGCCGCCGTACCAGGGCCGCCAGGCAGAGGCTGAGCAGGGTTTTGCCGCTGCCGCTGCAGGGGGCGGCGATCAGGCAGCTCAAGGGCGGCCTCAGCGGGGCAGGAGAAGGGCGGCCAGGGGAGCCGCAGATTCCAGCAGCGGGTTGGTGGAATCGTGGCCCCCGCTCAGCAGCCGCGCCAGCTCCTGCTCCTCCCGTTCCTCCGGCAGGGGCACCACCTCCTCCACCAGTTCCATCGCCGCCATGCCCCCCGATTCCAGCCGCATGCAGCCGCCGGACTCCGAGCAGAGGATCACGCAGAGGGGTTGGCGCTGGGCCGGCTGGCAGATCAACCGCAGCCCCACGATCGCGCCCGGGTGGGCCTTCGGTGCCCCGATCGGCACGGGCATCAGGCGAAAGCGAACGGTGATGCCATCGGTGCGTTGAAACTCCGCGGCGATCCCCTGGCCCGGGCCGTCGCAGTCGATCCAGGCGCTGTCCACCAGGTGCCAGCCGAGTCGGTCGGCGATCCAGGCCGCCAGCAGCAGGCCCTTCACCGGATGATCCCCCTCCACGTCGATGTCCAGCTGCACCACGCGCTGCAGGGCATCCCGGCGGGACGGGGGGTCGAAGACCATCGCCAGGGATTCCCGCCAGCTGCGCAGCCGCAGCCAGTTGAGATCGTTCACGGCCTGCCCGGTGCCGATCCGCGCCACCAGCACGTCGAGGCAGCGGCTGGGCTGGCCGAGGGAGGAGTCCACCACCAGCCGTCGGGGGGGCGGCGCGATCGCCTCGAGGATCTCGGCGGGCTCGTCCAGGCTGCTGTTCCACCACACCCAGCAGGGCAGGTCGTCGCTCACCAAGGAGCGCACCAGTTCGTCCGCCTGGCTCAGGGCCCCCAGCCCGCCGCGCAGAACGATCGCATCGCCACAGGCGGCTCCGGCGCCGCCCTCCTCCGGCAGGGGGCAGTAGGCGGCCACCATCGTCTCCAGCGGCTGGTCTCCCGCCAGGGTGGGGGCGAGGGTGATCAAGCGGCGGGGCATGTGGGTGCTGATCGCGCTCTCCACGAACTGGCCCCGTTGATCAGGGGCCTTGTGGCCGCCGGAGATCTCCCCCAGCTTCCACACCAGGCGCGGATCCATCGGAGCCGTGCTGGGGGGCAGGCCGCAGGCGGAGGTGAGGTCGCGCGCCGCTTCGATCACGTCATCGCGATCCAACCCCCGGATCGGCCCGTCCACCCGGCCGATGCGCACCAGCTGCTGCTCCAGCCACGAGGGCTCCCACACCAGCAGCGTGAAGGTGGCGGCCCCGGTGGAATTCACCAGGCCCTCTTTCCAAAGCTGCTCGAGGTAGGGGGAGACCTCGGTGGGGGGGATCTCCAGGGGAGCCTGAAGGGTGAGTTGGGCGGCCATGGCGGGTACCGAGAGGGGCGGGACGGGACGGGGAGGGGAAGCGGGGAGGGGGGAGAGGGGGTCAGGGCCGACGCCAGAGCAGGTTTTCCTCGGCCAGCAGGTTGTCTGCGGCGGCGGGCCCCCAGGTGCGGGCCTCGTAGGGATGGACCGGCAGCTGCCAGGGGGCCTCCTCGATCAGCTCCAGCAGCGGCGTGTAGAGGCGCCAGGCCGCCTCCACCTCGTCGCTGCGGGTGAACAGGGTGG
>JBIPMZ010000298.1:0-3245 GCA_044376165.1 Cyanobium sp. | reverse complement strand
GGCCTGGGCCAGCGAGGGCACCGTATGCACAAGGGTCACCTGCTCGCCCCGCAGCCAGTCGATCCACGACCGCCCATCGAGCATCTCCTCGCCGGGCGGCAATACCAGCTCGGCTCCGCTGATCAGCGCCACAAAAACATCCCGCAGCACCACATCAAAGCCGAGGCGCGTCAACTGTCCGGCTCGGTCGTCGGCGCCGATGGCAAAGGTATGGCTTTGCCAGTGCAGGAAGTGCGCCAAGCCCTGGTGCGTTCCCACAACCCCCTTCGGAACGCCGGTGGTTCCGGAGGTGAACATCACATAGGCCGGCGCCGGGCAGGCGGTCGCCCCAAGGGGAGGCTCCGGCCCCACCGGGGGGCCCAAACCCCGGCGGGGGTGGAGCGCCAGCACCGGCAGCCCCCGCTCGCGCAGCCAACCCGGCGGTGGCCCCTCCTCGTCTGCCACCAGGATCAGGCGCCGGGCCCGGGCTTCGGCCAGCATCCCCTCGGCCTGGCCGGGCGGCAGCTGGGGATCCAGGAGCAGCAACACGCCGCCCCCGGCCCACACCCCCACCATCGCGGCGATCAAGCCGAAGCTGCGCGGTCCCCACAGGGCCACCACCGCGTCGTTGGGGTGATTCTCCGCGCGCAACCAGTCCGCCACCCGGCTCGCCTGAGCCACCAACTCCTGGTAAGTCCAGGTTTGCGGCCCTTGCCGCAGGGCCACCCGCTGCGGGGCCCGCGCGGCCCAGGCCGCGATTCGATCGGGGACAGGGGCGTGGACCGGCTCCGCCAGCCGTTGGGTCAGGTCTGGCAGCAGGGCCCGGGCGGCTGGAGGCACGAGGGAGTAGGTGGCCAGGGGCCGGCTGGCGTCCTGCACGATCTGCTCCAGCAGGTAAAGATATTGATCGAGGAGCTGGGAGATGCGGGTGGGGGAAAACAATTCACTGTTGTAGAGCACCCGCAGATCCAGCCCCTCTCTCTCTTCTTGCCCGTAGAGGGTGAGATCAAACTTGACGCGCTCTTGCGCTGCGGTTTCGAACACCTCCACCTCCAGGCCCTCCAGCTGGGGCAGCTCCGCCCGGGGCGGCAGCATGTTGAACAGCACTTGGAAATAGGGGGTCTGACCCGGGGTGCGCACCGGTTGCAGCTCCGCCACCAACTTCTCGAAGGAGACGTCCTGGTGGGCGAAGGCTTCCAGCGCCCCCTGGCTCACGCGCCGCAACAGGTCGGAGAAGCTGGCGAGGCCGTGAAACTGCGTGCGCAGCACCAGCGAATTCAAAAAGAAGCCCACCAGCCCCTCCAGCTCCAGCTGCTGGCGACCGGCGGAGGGGGTCCCGACGGCCACATCCTCCTCGCCGGTGAGGCGGGCTAGCAGGAGCTTGAAGGCTGCCAGCAGCGTGGCGAAGAGCGTGGCCTCGTGGCGCCGACCGAGGGCCTTGAGGGCTTCGGCCAGCGGCCCCGGCACCGTTCGCTGGGCACTCCCCCCGATCCCGTTGGGGGTTTGCGGGCGCGGCCCATCCTGGGGGAGCCCCGCCGTCGGCGGATCCGCCAACTGCCGCCGCCAATACGCCTGCTGCGCCGCCATGGCCTCCCCCCCCAGCCAGTCCCGCTGCCAGAGGGCAAAGTCGGCGTACTGGATCGGCAGATCGGGCAGCGGTGCCGGCAGCCCGCGCCGGAACGCTCCATAGAACGCCGCCAGCTCCCGCACCAACACCCCCATCGACCAACCGTCGGAGACGATGTGGTGCACGTTGAGCAGCAGCACATGCTCCTGCTCGCTGAGGCGCAGCAGCGCCGCACGAAACACCGGGCCTTGGGCCAGGTCAAACGGGCGCTCGGCATCCTCGGCGGCAAGGCGCCGCGCCGCCTCGAGCTTCTCGCCGGCCGGAAGGGCGCTGAGGTCGCAGCGGCGGAGGCGATGATCCGCTGCCCCAATCACCTGCGCCAGCTGGCCTTCGCGCGTGGTGAACACCGTCCGCAGGCTCTCGTGGCGTTGCACCAGCGCCTGCAGGCTTCGCTCCAGGGCATCGGCGTCCAAGGCCCCGCACAAGCGCAGGGCCATCGGCATGCTGTAAGCGCTGCCCGCCCCCTCCAGTTGATCGAGGAACCAGAGGCGTTCCTGGGCCTGGGACAGGGGCAGGGGATCGGGGCGCGGGCGGCGGCGCAGCGCGGGGGGTTGCGCCTGGGCGCACTGCTTGAGGAAGTGCAGGATTTCGGGTTTGCGGCTGCGCAGCTGCTCCACCAGCTCGGCGGGCAGGCTCGCCTTGGAGGCGATGCGCAGCTGCTCCCCTTCGAGCCGCACCTGCACCTGGCGCCGGCTCAGCTCGGCGAGGAAAGCGTCAATCGGTTTCACAGCAACAGCTCCACATCCCCGGCCCCGGCCGCTTCGGGCGCCGCTTGGCACGCCTCCAGCAGGGCGTAATTTTCAATGCGCTCCGCCAGGGCGGCGAGGCTGGCACTTTCGAACAACACCTGCAGGGGTAGCGCCAAGCCGAACTGGTGGCGCAGCCGCGCCGCCACCTGGGTGGCCAGCAGCGAATGGCCACCGAGCTCGAAGAAGTTGTCGGCAAGGCCGATCGGCGAAACCCCGAGCACCTCTTGCCAGATCTGCGCTGTGGCCACCTCGATGGGGGTGCGCGGAGCGATGAAGCGGCTGGACGGGGCTCGCAGGGCCGTTGGCGTGGGCAGCGCCCCGCGGTCGAGCTTGCCGTTGGGGGTCAAGGGCAGCGCGCCGAGGGCGACCCAGGCCGCCGGGATCATCGGATCGGGCAGCTGGGCGGCGAGATGGCGGCGCAGTTCCGGCACCAGGCGCCGTTGGAGCTTGCCGAGCAGGGGGTTGTTGGCGTAGGCCCGCCAGGGTTCACACCGCTCCGCCAGGGGTAAGGCCGGCGGCAGGGCGGGGCTGTCCGCCGGGCCGCACCGCGCCAGATACAGATCCATCGCGGTGGGCTCGCCCGCGGTGGCCGGGGCGATCTCCACCCGGTAGGGGAGCTCATCCGCCAGGGCCCACAGCGCTTCGGGGTCGAGGCCGCCGCCTGGCACCGCCAGCTGCTGGCGCCAGGCCCCAGCGGTGGCGAGCTCCGCCGAGGCCAACCAGTGGAGCGTCTGCGCTTCGGCCTGCAGGCGGGCGTTGGGGATGCCGCGCAGCACCAGCCGCTCGGGCTGCTCCTCCTGCAGGCGCTCTCGCAGGGCGGCGAGGGTCCAGCCCCCCCGCTGCCAGTCCTGGCTGGGCCAGGCGGCTGGCTCCGGCGTGGGGGCCTCGGC
>JBIPMZ010000042.1:0-12030 GCA_044376165.1 Cyanobium sp. | reverse complement strand
GCCCCTCCCCCACCATCACCAGCCTCAGTGCCGCGGCGGGACCGGAGGGAAGCTGCTTGAGGGCGGTCGCGAAGGCCCGGATCGTGTGCAGGGGGCCCTTCTTGGCCACGAATCGCCCCACCGCCAGAAAGACGGGGGGGGCCTGGGTCGGTGCGCTCCCCCGGAACAGCCCGGCATCCGCTCCGCAGGGGCTCACCACCAGCCGCTGGGGGGCCGCGCCCAGCGCGATCAGGGTGCGCCGCATCGGCTCCGACTTGGCCACCACCCCCGCCGCGATCGTCAGCAGGCGCCCGTAGCGCTCCCGCAGCGGCACCAGGCGGCTGCGTGCCGAGGCGTCGGAGCCATGGAACTGCACCACCAGGGGGATGCCGCTCCAGCTGGACGCCTCCATCATCCGCACGGCGTGAAAGCCGAACTCGGCGATCAGGGCATCGGGCCGGTGGCGGCGGCAGAGGGCCCAGGCCACCAGCGAGGGCGGGAGGGTGGCGGCCCGGCGCAGGCCGACCCTGGTGAGCAGCTTGCTCAGGAGCACGGCGGTGGCGTAGGCCCCCTGGGCGGGCCGGCGCCAGGAGAGGTCATCGCCGAAGTACGCGATGGTGTCGAAGGGAAGGCCGCGCAGGTTGGCGCGAATGAAGGTCTCCGAAGGCGCGCGGGCCGAGGGCACGAAGGCCAGCAGGCGCAAGCGTCGGTCGGAGCGGGTCATGGGGTGGCGGCGGATGGCGCGGATCGGGTCTCCAGCCACGGGGCCAGGATGCCCAGAAACTGGCGGTGGATCGTCCTCTCGGAAAAGCGCTGCCGCACCGCCCGCGCGCCCTGGCCCAGCCGTTGCCGCCGCCCGGGGTCATCCATCAGCGCCTCCAGGGCGGCCTCCAGCTCGCCGACCCCCGCGCCGGCCGGCAGCAGCCAGCCGTTCCGGTCGTGCTCCAGCAGCTCAGCGGGGCCGGTGGGGCAGTCGATCGCCAGGCAGGCGCAGCCGCTGGCCATCGCTTCCAACAGCACGTTGGGGATGCCCTCGAAGCGGGAACTGAGCACGAATAGATCGGCACGGGCATACCAGGCCGCCAGGTTGCCGAGCCGCCCCGGCAGCAGCGGTCTCGGCGCCCCGACCGGCAGGGCGGGCCAGGACGGGGGCCAGGCCTCAGGGGGCAGCCCGACGATCGCCAGTCGCCAGCCCGGCCTGCGCGCCGCGACCGCCGCGAAGGCCGGCACCAGGCGATCGAAGCCCTTCTGGTAGGGCTTTGTGCCCACGGCCAGCACCAGGTGTTCCTCGGGTCTCAGCAGCTCGGCGGGATCCTGCCGTGGCGCGTGGTCCGGCAGTGGCCAGGGGATGGCGTTGGCCAACACCACGGGGCGCCGGGCCAGCCGCCGCTGCCGCAGCCAGGCGGCGATGGCCTCGGTCTGCACCAGGTGCAGTGCCGCCCGCGGATAGGTGAGCCGTCGCAGCCAGCGCCAAGGGAGGGCGAGGGGGGTGGCACCCGGGAAGATCCGCTCTGCCACCACCACCGGCAACCCCAACCCGCTCGCCGCCAGCAGCAGTTTCACCGCCGGCAGGGTGGTCATGCCGAGGGCCAGATCGAAGCGCTCGCGTTGGAGCCGCCGGTGCAGCCCCCACACCCGCAGGGGAAACCCCAGCGGCCCCAGCCGCTCCAGGGGCCCCGGCAGGGGCGGCTCGTGGAGGCGTTCCAGGCCAGCCGGCAGGGGGTAGAAGTCGGCGCCGGCCCGGGCGGGGGTGAGCAGCACCACCCCATGGCCCGCCTCCAGCAGCCAGCGGGCGAACTGCAGCGCCACCCTCTCGGCCCCGCCTGCGCGCAGGGAATGGATCGCGATCAGCACCCTGGCCATGGCGATCAGGCCCCCTGCTCCTGGCGTGCAGCCTGCCAGAAGGATCCCAGGCTCGCCTGCAGCTCCGGCGTATCCACGTTGAGGATCGCGAGCAGCGGCTCGCCGCTCTCCAGATCCGCCAGCAGCCTCCGCAGAAAGCCGATGTGATCCTCGGGAGCGCGGCTGTGGCGATGCCGAGGCCGGTCCGCCTCGGCCACCAAGCATTCCAGATCTTCGCGCAGGCGCCGGGGTGCCGCCGGCCCCTGCAGGGCCAGGCAGCGGCCGAAATTGCTCAACAGCCGCAGGCTCACATCCGCCGGCAGGCGGTTGAAATCAAGCTGCGCCAGCAAGGCGTGGGCCCAGGGGCCGGTGGTTGCCAGCGGGCCCTGCTCTCCCAGCAGCAAGGCCAGATGGACCAAGGCCGCCCGGCTGGAGATCAGCCGCTTGAGACGGTTCTCGCGGTTGCGGCGGCGGCAGTGCAGCGTGGCTGGATCGGCCTCGAGTTCGGCCACCGCCCCCTCCAGGCCCGCCTGCAGCTCCCGGGCGAGGGCGTGGTCGCCGGCGGCGGCGGCCCGGTAGGCCAGGCTCACGGCGGCATAGGCGCAGTGGTGGCGCCGGAAACCCGCTCCGGCCGCGATGCCCCGCAGCAGCGCTACCGCGGTGGCCTCGTTCGTCGGCCGGGCAGCCCGGCGGAACAGCAGAGTCTCCACCGGGGCATGCCAGCGGTAGCGACCTGCCAGGGTTTCGAGAGCGGCCAGGGCGGCGGCGGCATCGTTCTGCGCCAGGGCGGCGTGGGCCTCCGCCTCCAGGGCTTGCACGATCCGGCGGGAGCGGAACCGCAGCCACAGCGGCCGGCCGCGGGCCTCAGCCACGCACCAGCCTCCTCAGCTGATGGCGCCGGCCCTTCAGCAGGGCCAGAAGTCCTACCGGCCAGGCATAGGCGCGGCGGATGGTGTGCCAGTAGAGGCGATGCCACCAGCGCACCGGAAAGTCTCCCTGCCGCTCCTCGGGGAGCAGCTTCACCGGCAGCTCCATCACCACCACCTCCGGAATCATCAGGAAACGGCCCCAGAACTGGTGCCGGCGCAGCCGGATCATCTCCTGGCGCACCCCCTCGGGAGGGCGGGGCAGGGACTCCGGCACCAGGCGCCACACGTCCTTCAGAGGGTCGTGGCGGTAGCGGCTGGCGGGGCTGCGGTGGCTCCAGGGGCAGGACGCCGCCAGCACCCGGTTGGCGATGGAGGTGGCCCGCTTGAGGGCGTGGGAATGGCCCTCCTCCAGGGGGCCCGGCCGCACATCGACGCGGTGGGCCCGGCTGGCGCGGTACTCGATCGAGTGGGCGATCACCCCCAGGGCCCGGGGGGGCAGCCGTTGGATCACGGCGCCCGCATGACCCTGGAGCCGGGCCTTGAGGTCCTTGTCGTCGAAGCCGTAGCCCCAGAGGTATTCGTTGAACCCACCCACCTGCTCCAAAAGGGTGCGGTCGATCAGAAACTGGCCCAGGCGGCCGTCCTCGCCGCTGCCAAAGCAGCACAGCACCCCGTCCAACGCCAGTGCATCCGGCTCGGTCAGGTCCTCGGGCCAGCCATCGGCATCCAGCTTGAACAGGCAGTCACCCCGGGCCTGCTGGAGGGCGAAGTTGTAGGCGCGGCAGAGGTTCCAGCGGCGCTCGCCCTCCACCCGCAACAGGCGGATCCGCGGGTCGTCCGGTAGCTCACGGCGGCGCAGGGGCTCCACGCTGCTCCAGTCCACGATCAGGTGTTCCCGGTGGTGGAGCCAGGCCGCCACCCGCGGGGCCGCCTCCAGCAAGTGCTCGCGGCGATTCATGCACACCGTCACGATGCTGGTGGATCTGGGCATGGGCGGCATCGCAGGCCAGAACTGTAGAAAAGGCTCCCGTGGCCCTGGCCGCCCCGTCGGCGGAGTCAGTCCAGGGCCGCGAGCTCCCGCAGCATCGCCTCGGTGCGGCCCCGGTAGGTGTGGGCCGCGGCCCCGGCCAGGCGCCGCTGGCGACCGGGGCCCTGATCCGCCAGGGCGGTGGCGATCGCCGTCGCGAAGGCCTCCGGAGTGGGATCGCAGAGCAAGGCCAGGTCGGCGAAGGGGGTCAGGGCGTCGATGGCCGAAGCCACCACGGGCAGGCCGGCCGCCAGATACTCGAAGAATTTCATCGGGAACATCGCCCGGGTGTAGGGGTTGAAGCGCAGGGGCAGCAGCCCCAGGTCGAAGCCCTTCAGGTAGGCGGGCAGAACGGCATAGGGGCGCGGCCCCAACATGTGCACGTTGGCCAGTGCCGCCAGTGCCGTCACATCCGTGTCGGGATCGCCCTCGCCCACGGGTCCGATCAGCACCAGAGACCAATTTTCATGGCTCCGGGCCAGTTGTTCCAGCAGCGCCAGATCGAGCTTGTAGGCGCTGATCGCCCCCACGAATCCCAGCCGCGGCCGGGGGATCGCCGCCAGATCCGCCGGCAGGGGCAGAGCGGGTTCCAGGGCCTGGGCGAAGTGGGCGCCATCGGCCACATTCGGATAGAAGTGCGTGTGGGGATTCAGCGGCGCCAAGCGGCGCTGCAGATCCGGCGAGGTCACAAACACGGCATCGGCACGCCGGCAAAGGCGCTGCTCCCACTGAGTGATTGCGGCGGCCGGCATTCCGGGCTGGACCTGAATGGCATCGACGCAGTGGTAGATCAGTCGCCGCCAGAGCCGCGGCTCCAGCACCGCCAGGGTCAGGGGGTTGTAGGTCCACAGCCAGTCGGCCCGCAGGCCCAGCAGCCGGCGCCACAGGCCCAGCCCGAGGCCAAGCATCAGTCGGTTGAAGCGCAGGGCTGGCCCCTCCAGGGCCCCGGGGAGCACCAGCGGCGACCATACCCAAAGGCCCCGCCGGACCTGACGGGGGGGAAGCAGGCCGCGGCGCAGGCGTCGCCAGATTCGACCGCGGTCTGATCTCGCCTGCACGGCCGCTGGGCCCTGCAGCCCCCGGCGAGGCGGCCGCAACCCCAGCGACTCCACGTACAGCACCCGATGACCCAGCTCCGCCAGGCTGCAGGCCACGTGCTGCTTGTTGGTCCAGAGCGGGTGATCCCAGTCGGCCGTGGCGATCAGGGTGATGTCAGCCATGGCCCTCAGCCCTCCTGCAGGGCCACCAGCTGCCGGAAGGTGTCGGAGCGCCCCTGCAGCACCTGGTAGTCGCCAGCGGCTTTGATCCGGCCGCGCTCGAATTCGAAGATGCGATCGCAGTAGCGGATCGTCGAGAGCCGATGGGCAATCACCACCGTGGTGCAGCGACGCCCCACCAGCTCCAGGGCCTCCAAGACATCGTTTTCGGTTTTGTTGTCCAGCGCGCTGGTGGCCTCATCGAGAATCAGCACCTTGGCTTGTTTGTAAAACGCCCGGGCCAGGGCAAGTCTCTGGCGCTGGCCTCCGGAAAGCCGCATGCCATCTTCTCCAACTAATGTGTAGATACCGTAGGGCAATTCGCTCACAAATTCATTGAGCTGGGCCATCTCCAGTGCCTCCCACACAGCGTCATGGTCGATGGCTTCTTCATCGATGCCAAAGGCCACGTTGGCGCGAACACTGGCATCGAGTAGCACGATGTTTTGGGGTACGATTGCGCAGCAGGCTTGCCATGCCGGCAGCTCGGAGGCCGTCACGGGAATCCCGTCGAGCAGCAGCTGGCCCTGCTGGGGCTGCAGTAGCCCCAGCAACAGATGGGCCGCGGTCGACTTGCCTCCACCGGTCTGGCCCACCAGGGCCACCCGCGAGCCTACGGGCACGGTGAGATTCACCTCTTGGATTACCCAGTCTTTGGATTGGGGGTAGCGATACCAGGCGTTCTCCAGCCGTATGGAGGTGCGCGGCATCACGCCGCTCGGGGTAGGCGTCGCCGACCCACCCAGCAGCTGGCGCTTGGGCTGGAGTTGCAGCAGCTGCAGGGCATCGGTGATGTCCGGCAGGCCGCCGCGCAGCTTATTGATCGAGCGGAAGATGGCCTGGATCGGGGCCGAGAGCCGCAAGCCGGCAAACATGATCGCAGCCAGGGTAGGCACCGCATCCTTGATTATCCGCGAAGCATCGCGGTGCAGGAGGGCGGGCAGCAGGCCCACCAAGAACAAGACGGTGATGCCCGCGGGTTCGATCAGGTAACGGGGCACATCGGGCAGCAGCTTTGAGATGCGATCGAACTTCTTGCCGCGGGTACCGATGGCCTCGAACTGGCGCAAGTAGTGACCCTCAGCCCCATAGAGCTGCACATCGCGAATTGAGCGGGTGGACTCGAGTAGCAGTGAATTGACCCGCACCGAGAACAGCAGCTTTTGCTTGGTGGCAAAGCGCAGGGGCGGCGTGATCATCAGGGAGGAGAGGGAGTAGGCGGCGAACAGAAACGCAAAGATGAACAAGGCCCGCCAGCCGAAGGCCACCACGATGCCTACCGTGAGCACAGTTACAGAGAGGATGTTGGAGGCCACCGTGAGGATCGGCAAGACGATGTCGTCGGAGATGCGGCTAAGGATCCGGTTTAACCGGGCCAGCATGTGGGCGGTGTTCTGGGTCTGGAAATACTCGTATGGTTGTAGTAGTACATTGGCGTAGATGCGCTCACCGTAATCCGCCCAGATCTGGGCACTGAGCAGGCTCTGGATCAGCGCGGTGCCATACTTCAGCGCCATGGTGATCCACACCAGGCCGATCAGAAGGCCGGCGATCCACAGGCCCTGATCAGCTTCGCTGCCTCCAAACACAAAGACGTTCGGGATCTTGTCCGCCAGCCTGGAGCCGCTCATGGCCCCCACCAGCCGGGCCAGCAGGCCTACGAAAACCAGATCGAACAGGCCCACCAGCAGTGAGACCCCCAGGAGGAGGACCAGACCCCGCAGGCGCTGGCGTGGCAGGTAGGCGAGCAGTTGGCTGAGCTGGGAGAGGGTCTGGCTGTTGAGCAGCTTGGCCGAGGAGGGTGAAGAGTTACGACCCGGCACCATCGGCTCCACCACAATTGGACTCAACAGTGGGCACCTGTCCCGGCGTCAACCTACACAGCTGGAGCCGCAACCCCAGTTCGGGCGTGGCCAGCGCGGCAACCGATCACCCCTGCCCCCGGTTCCGCTGCGCAGCGGTTGCGCCGCCTCCTTCAGTAGCGCACCTGGCCTGGCCAGCGATCGGGAATGCAGAGGAACGTGTCGTCCTGGCCGCAGAGCAACTCCCCGGAGGTCAGGATCCGGCCCAGCAACCAGGGGAGCAGCGTGACGCCGAGGGCTGGAAGCACCAGGCCCTCGGCGCGGTAGTGGCGCAGCCAGGCCAGGAAGCTGATCAGGAGGAACAGCCCCACTCCATCGGTCAGCCGGAACGTGATCTGGGGCCACCATTCCCACTCCACCGTGGCCTGCAGGGCGAGATAGAGCAGGACGAACAGCCCCAGCACCCGGCTCCGCGGGCAGGCCCGCAGCTGGCGGAGCCCCAGGCCCCGCTGCTGGCAGGCCCGCAGCACGCCGTAGGCCATGGCCACCTGCAGCAGCAGCACCTCACGGAGCACGGCGTAGTGGCTGAAGAAGCTCATCCGGGTGGCGTAGGCGTTGAGTTTCTCGAGGGCGACGGGGGCCAGCAGCACCAGGGCGACCAGGGTGGCCAGGGCCGCCAGCAGCAGCCAGGGCCAGCGGCGCCCCTGCAGTGCACGGCCAATGTCCTGGCCGTCGGCGCTGGCTAGGGCCGGCAGCAGGGCCAGCAGGAGGTTCAAGAAGAAGGTGGTGTGCGTCAGGGCGGACCAGAGCGCGGAGCCGCTCACCAGTCCCCAGGGCAGCCGCAGCAGCCGCGCTGCCCGCAGCATCAGGGGTAGCAGCAACAAAACGGCCAGGGCCTGGCGGCTCTGGCCGTTCTGCAGAAATCCCCGCAGCATCGGACTGGCCGTGAGGAACAGGCACCACCAGCCGGCCCAGGCGGGTACACGCCACTGGCGCGCCAGCAGGATCGCCGCCAGCCCGTAGCCGGCCACCACCAGGCCATGCACCGCTGCCATCCGATAGGGGAGCCTGGAAATGAGCGGGCCCAACAGGTGCCAGAAGGGCTCCCCCTGCGTGCCCATTCCGGGGGCGATCGCAGACCAATAGCTGAGCTTGGTGATATCGCTGGTGCCCCAGCTGCCCAGGGCAAAGAAGAGAGCCGTAACCATCAGCAGACCCGCGGCCGCCAGCCACCACAACGGCCAGACCCGCCGGCTGCCACTCCAGGAAAGGCCCCCCGCCAGCAGCACCTGCAGGCCGAACAGGGCCGCCATCAGCCCCGGGGCCGCCATCACCTGATCCACGCGGTAGGGGGCTTGGACGGGGAGCAGGGCGAAGTGCATCAGCGGGAGGTCCGTGGGGAGAGGCGGCTCCAGAGGCGCAGCCCCCGCTCCAGCCGTTGGTTCCAGCGCAAGCGCCACGGCGCCTGCGCTGCCAGGAGCGACGCCCCCGCCGCCAGCCGATCCCAGTGGCCATCGATCGCCGCCAGGGCCATCCGCCACCGCTTCAGCAGGGCTTGTTCGCTGCAGCCCTCCAACAGGGCTGCCAGGGCCTTGGGCTCGGCCTGCCACGCGGCCGGATCCGTTACGGCGGAGCGGATGCGCTCCAGGTCGGCCTCTTCGCTTCCGGCCCCGATCTGGTGCCCCATCACCCCGGGATCCAGAAGGTCGGCCAGAGCGTGGTTGAGACTGCTGAACACCACACAGCCGCAAGCCAGGGCCTCCAGCGGGGGCAGGCCGAACCCCTCGCTCACGCCCCGGCCGCGCCAGTAATCGGCGGAGTCGTAGAGCACCACTGTGGCGCTGTTGAACAGGGCCACCAGATCCTCCACCCATCCCTCCTGCACCTCCACCCGCAGGCCGGCCCGCTGCAGCTCAGGGACCAACTTCGTAAGCACGTAGCGGCTGCTCTTGCGCTTTTGCACCAGTACGTCGATCGGACGCCGCGCCGACCCCGCAACGGCGGCCGGGACACGCGCTCCCCGTTCCAGCCACATCGGTTCCAGGGCGTTGGGCAGTAGAAACAGGGGGTTGCGCGGTGCCCGGTCGCCCCAGTAGCCGAGGGTGTTGCGGCTCACCGCCAGCACGGGCACCCCCGGTGGCAGATCGAAGCCATAGCCGCTGCTGTGGGCGTGGTAGGCCACCGGTCGGCCCCGCAGCCGGCGCAGCAGGGCCGGCACATCGAAACCCCAGCTCACCACCCACAGCGCCTGGCCGGGAGCGGGCTCTTGCTGCAGCAGATCGTCGAGGAAAGGAAGGTGGTTCTCCCGCTCCCGGTAGGTGACCAGCTCGCTGGGCCGCAATTGGCCCACCAGCCGCGCGGTCTGCTGCTCCACCAGCAGCCCGCCGCAACGGAAGCGGCCCGAGGTGCCGGGCACCAGGAAGCGGACGGGGCTCAGGCCGGCGGATGGCAGAGGCGGCGGATCGATGGGAGTGGGCTCAGGCGGGGACGGTTTCCGTGCTGCCGCTGCGCTGGCGGCGGGTGAGGAACCCGAACAGCACCTTGCCGATCGCCGCGATCAGGTTGCCCTCCAGCTCCTGGAACATCATCATGTTGCAGTGGAAGGCGTGGTTGGCCTCCGCCACGATCCGGTCGGCTGTGGCCTGATCGATCGGCAGGGCGTCGAGGGTGGCGCGGTAGTTGGCCTTGAAGCCCTTCTCATCGGGGATGGCGTCGAACTCGTAGAAGCGCAGTCCGTCATGTTCGCCGAGGTTCATCGCCTTTTGGGCGATGTTCTTGAGGATCTGGCCCCCCGAGAGGTCGCCGATGTAGCGGGTGTAGTGATGGCCCACCAGCAGTTCGGGAGATTCCTGGGCCACCCGGCGGATGCGGGCCACGTACTCCCGGGCCCCGGGGGTGGCCTGGATCTGCTGGCGCCAGAGCGGCCCGAAGTAGAAGGTGAGGTCGTGCTCCAGGCTTTCCCGGCGGTTGAGTTCGCTGAAGGCGATCGGCCCCACCACCGGGTGGGTGGTGAGCCGGCCGATCTCCTCCTCCATGGCGCTGTAGACAAACCAAAGGTCTGCCACCAAGGTGCGATAGCTGGCCTTGTCGACCACCCCTTTCAGGAAGCAGCTCACAAAGCCGGTGTTCTCCGCCATCGTGTGGGCTTTCTTGGTTCCCTCACGGAGCTGGGAAGCCAGGGCGACAGGCATCGGTCTTCGGACGACACGGGCAATAGCCAACCGTAGAGGGCACGGTCGCTGTGCCGCCGGCAAGGTTGCGAAGGATTACGGGGCTTGCCGCCCTGCCGCCCTTTTGCCTCGACCCGGGCGCTCCCGGGGGGTGGGGGAGCGGAGCTGCCGAGGGGAATGGGCTCAGGCGGCCTCCCCCTCGGCATCGGCCGCGTCCACCTCGCCGTCGAACAGGCTGAACAATTCGCGGCAGATCGCCCGCAGGCTCTCGCTCACCTCCGGATGGGGCCGGTGGCTGCCCGAGGGCATCCAGTCGCCCAGGGTGGCGAGCCGCCACCGCTCCGACTCGTAGGTGAGGCCGCGGATCGTGACCCCCAGCAGGCGGGGGCGCCGGTCACCGGCCGCCGCGGGGCGGTCGAGCCGCAGCTGCACCAGCAGGGAGCGGCATTGGAGCTTGGGACTCCAGCCCGGGAAATGGAACGACAAGTCGAGGGATTCGCGCTCCTGGAAGGCGCGGGTTTGGGGGTCGTCGCGCCAGGGGGTGAGGTTGGCGCGGGCGGCGGGGAAACGGGAGCGGAACAGGGTGACCACCGAGGCGATGGCCTGGGCGAGATCCAGCGACTGGGCCTGTTCTGCTGCATTCATGGCACCCATCCTGAGCCGAAAATCCCGGATTCGGGGTCTCGGTGCCGGCCGGCACACGGGCTGGCTGTCCCTCGGCGCTAACCACATCAGCCGCCGCGCGGGCGATCGCCACAAACTTTTGCAGCCCGCGCCCCGACCTAGGCTCCTCGCCTGATCCGTGCCTGCGCGCCTCATGGCCAGCTACGAGAAGCTCACCCCGCCGGGACGCGGCACACCGATCCGCTTCGTCAACGGTCAGCCGGTCGTGCCCAACGATCCGATCATCCCCTTCATCCGCGGCGACGGCACCGGCGTGGACATCTGGCCCGCCACCCAGCGGGTGCTGGATGCGGCGGTGGCGAAGGCCTACGGCGGGAAGCGCCGCATCGAATGGTTCAAGGTGTTTGCCGGCGATGAGGCCTGCGAGCTCTACGGCACCTACCAGTACCTGCCGGAGGACACCCTCACGGCGATCCGCGAATACGGGGTGGCGATCAAGGGGCCGCTCACCACACCGATCGGCGGCGGCATCCGCTCCCTGAACGTGGCCCTGCGCCAAATCTTCGATCTCTACTGCTGCGTGCGGCCCTGCCGCTACTACGAGGGCACCCCCAGCCCCCACAAGCGCCCGCAGGACCTCGATGTGATCGTCTACCGGGAAAATACCGAGGATATTTATATGGGAATCGAATGGGAGGCGAGCGATCCGGTGTGTCTGGAGCTGATTCAGCACCTCAACGACGTGGTGATTCCGGCCAACGGCAAGCTGGGTGGCCGTCGCATTCCCGAGGGCTCGGGCATCGGCATCAAGCCGGTGAGCAAGCACGGCAGCCAGCGCCACATCCGCAAGGCGATTCAGCATGCCCTGCGCCTTGAGGGGGCCAAACGCCACGTGACGTTGGTGCACAAGGGCAACATCATGAAGTACACGGAAGGGGCCTTCCGCGATTGGGGCTATCAGCTGGCCACCAGCGAGTTCCGCGGCGACTGCGTCACCGAGCGGGAGAGCTGGATCCTCGACAACCTCGACCGCGACCCCTCCCTCACGATCGAGGCCAATGCCCGCAAGATCGATCCCGGCTACGACGCGATGACCCCGGAGAAGCAGGCGGCGGTCTGCAATGAGGTGCGCGAGGTGCTCGACGCCATCGGTGCCAGCCACGGCGACGGCCAGTGGAAGGCGATGGTGATGGTCGACGACCGCATCGCCGACAGCATCTTCCAGCAGATCCAAACCCGCCCGGCCGACTATTCCATCCTCGCCACCCTCAACCTCAACGGCGACTACATCTCCGACGCCGCCGCCGCCGTGGTGGGGGGTCTGGGGATGGCCCCCGGCGCCAACATCGGCGACAACGCGGCGATCTTCGAGGCCACCCACGGCACCGCCCCCAAGCATGCCGGCCTCGATCGCATCAACCCCGGCTCGGTGATCCTCAGCGGCGTGATGATGCTCGAGTT
>JBIPMZ010000297.1:0-3252 GCA_044376165.1 Cyanobium sp. | reverse complement strand
CAACGGCATCCCGCTGGAGGATTTCGGCGGCGGCCACCCCGACCCCAACCTCACCTACGCCCATGAGCTGGCGGCGCTGTTGCTGGAGGGCGACGTCTACGACTTCGGAGCCGCCTGCGATGGCGACGGCGATCGCAACATGATCCTGGGGCGGCGCTGCTTTGTGAATCCCAGCGACAGCCTGGCGGTGCTCACCGCCAACGCCACCCTGGCGCCGGGCTATGGCGAGGGCCTGGCGGGGGTGGCCCGCTCGATGCCCACCAGCGCCGCCACGGATGTGGTGGCCAAGGAGCTGGGGATCGCCTGCTTCGAGACGCCGACGGGCTGGAAGTTTTTCGGCAACCTGCTCGATGCCGGCCGCATCACCCTCTGCGGAGAAGAGAGCTTCGGCACGGGCAGCAACCACATCCGCGAGAAGGACGGCCTCTGGGCGGTGCTGTTCTGGCTGCAGATCCTCGCGGTGCGCGGCGAAACGGTGCGGCAGGTGATGGACGGCCACTGGGCCCGCTTCGGTCGCCACTACTACTCCCGCCACGACTATGAAGCGATCGCCAGCGACGCCGCCCACGGCCTCTACGGGCGGGTGAAGGCGATGCTCCCCTCCCTGCCCGGCCAGAGGTTTGCGGGCCGGCAGATCAGCGCCGCCGACGACTTCGGCTATGTGGATCCGGTGGATGGCTCGGTGAGCCAGGGGCAGGGTTTGCGGGTGCTGCTGGAGGACGGCAGCCGGGTGGTGCTGCGCCTCTCCGGCACCGGCACCCAGGGCGCGACGCTGCGGGTGTATCTGGAGAGCTACGTGCCGCGGGAGGGCCACCTGCAGCAGGATCCGCAGGTGGCGTTGGGCGAGATGATCACCGCCATCGATGCGCTGGCCGAGATCCGCCAGCGCACCGGCATGGAGCAGCCCACGGTGATCACCTGATCCCCGCCCGGTCGGTGGCGGCCCCTCCCCCAGAAAACCGGCGGCTCGGATGGCGGCGCGGGATCGAGCTCCTGCCGGGTGTGGAGCGGCTGCTCCAGTACCAGCGGGAGTGGTGGCGGGGGGATGTGCTGGCCGGACTCACGGTGGCGGCCTACCTGGTGCCCCAGTGCATGGCCTACGGGGAGCTGGCCGGCGTCCCGCCGGTGCAGGGGCTCTGGGCGATCCTGCCGCCGCTGCTGGTTTACGCGCTGATCGGCTCCTCCCCCCAGCTGTCGGTGGGACCGGAATCCACCACGGCCGTGATGACGGCGGTGGCGATCGCACCGCTCGCGGCGGGCGACCCGCTGGCGTACGGAGCGCTGGCCAGCCTGCTGGCGCTCCTGGTGGGGGTGGTGTGCTGTCTGGCCGCCTGGGCCCGGCTCGGCTTCCTCGCCGAGCTGCTCTCCAAACCCATCCTTGTGGGCTACATGGCGGGGGTGGCGGTGCGGATGATCGCGGCGCAGCTGGGCAAGATCTGCGGGCTGTCGTTGGCGAGCGATTCCCTGCCGGATCTACTGCTGGAGCTGCTGCGTCGGGCGGAGGAGATCCACCCCCCCAGCCTGCTGCTGGGGCTGGGGGTGCTCGGCTTCCTGCTGCTGCTGCAGCGGCGCTTCCCCACCGCACCGGGCCCGCTGCTGGCGATGCTGCTGGCGGTGGCCGTCGTTGGGCTTGGAGGGCTGGATCAGCGTGGGGTGGCGGTGATCGGGACGATCCCGGCGGGACTGCCCCGGCTGGTGCTGCCGGGCGGTGTTTCGGGCGAATCGCTGAAATATTTGCTGAGCACCGCGGTGGGGATCGCCCTGGTGGGGTACTCCGACAACGTGCTGACGGCCCGCTCGTTTGCGGCGCGGGGGGGATACCGGATCGATGCCGATCAGGAACTGCTGGCGCTGGGGGCGGTGAACGTGGCGAACGGCCTGATGCAGGGGTTTCCGGTGAGCAGCAGCGGCAGCCGCACGGCGCTGGGGGAGGCGCTGGGCAGCCGCTCCCAGCTGTTCTCGCTGGTGGCGTTTGGGCTGGTGCTGCTGGTGCTGCGCTTTCTGCGACCGCTGCTGGCGCTGTTCCCGAGGGCGGCGCTGGGAGCGGTGGTGATCTACGCCGCCCTGCGCCTGATCGACATCGATGAATTCCAGCGGTTGCGTCGCTTCAAGCTGAGCGAGTTTCGCCTGGCGCTGATCACCCTGGCCGGCGTGCTGCTCACCGATATCCTCACCGGGGTGGGGCTGGCGGTGGCGCTATCGGCGATCGATCTGTTCGCCCGCCTGATGCGACCGAACGATGCCGTGATGGGGGAGGTTCCCCATCTGGCGGGGTTGCACGACGTGAAGGACTGGCCGGGTGCCATCACGATGGCCGGCTTGGTGATCTACCGCTACGACGCACCGCTCTGCTTCGCGAATGCCGAACATTTTCGCAGCCGTGCCCTGGCGGCGCTGCAGGCGGAGCGGGAGCCGGTGGAGTGGTTTGTGTTGAATGCCGAAGCGATTGTTGAAATTGACATCACCGCCGCCGATGTGCTGCTGGAACTGGAGAAAACGCTGCAGGAGCGGGGCATCCACTTCGCGCTGGCGCGGGTGAAGCAGGATCTGTACAAGCAGCTGAGCCGGGCCGGGCTGGTGGAGAAGATCGGAGCGGATCGCTTCTTTCCTACCCTGCCCACAGCCCTCGCCGCCTTCCGCGAACGCAACCGAGAGGTGCTCTAGGCTTTCTGGCATCAGGATCCCCACCTTGCCGCCAAGCCGAGATGAACGTTGTTGATGGACAGCTACAGGTGGAGTCGTTTCTGACCGTAACCCTGGGAATACTGGTTCTTTTTCTTGGTAAATCCGTAAACCAACGGGTGCGCTTACTGCGGGAGTTTACGATTCCCGAACCCGTCAGCGGCGGCCTGCTGGTGGCGGCGGTGATCTCGTTGCTGCATCTGGTATTCGGCTTGGAGATCAGCTTCGGCATGCGGGCCCGCGACCTGCTGCTGGTGTATTTCTTCACCACGGTGGGGATGAATGCCAGCTTTGCCGATCTGCGGCGCGGCGGCCGCTCCCTGGTGGTGCTGCTCTCCCTCACCATCCTGTTGATGGTGAGCCAAAACCTGCTGGGGATCAGCCTGGCTCGCTGGAGCGGGTTGCCGGCGGCCACAGGATTGCTGGTGGGCACGGTGTCGCTGATCGGAGGACACGGCACCACGATCGCGTGGGCCCCGCAGTTTGCGAGCGAGCATGGGGTGGCGAATGCGCTGGAGATCGGCATCGCCGCGGCCACCTTCGGCCTGATCCTGGCCAGTGCCAGCGGCG
>JBIPMZ010000296.1:0-3267 GCA_044376165.1 Cyanobium sp. | reverse complement strand
CGCGAGATCTGACTGGGAACCCGACCTGGTCACTAGCAAAAATGGAATGGACGCTTACTGTAATGCCAGACCCGGTAGGGCCAGTTCGGCAACCAACCCACTGGCCCCTGCACGCTAAAATCCCGAGAGGGGCCTTTTTTCCCAAAAGATGCCTGCCTTCTCCACGGGGAATTTTGCCCCTGACCCCGCGAGACCACTCCTCCCCAGGCCCTTCCCCTTATCCTTCGCCTCTATGCCAGCCCTCTCCACGGCCAAGCGCCCAGCCCGCCTGGGGGTGCGTTTTGCCGCCGTGCTAGCCATGGCCGCCCAGGTGCAGGCGTTTCCGTCTCTGGCCAGCCCTGTACCGCCAGCCACCAGCCCCGCCATGGCAGGGCAGAGGAGCCCGGCGAACGGAGCGAGCCCGAGCCTGTCGCTTCCGGAGGTTTACAGCGACCTGTACGTGCTGGGCCCCGGGGATGGCCTCAACTTGAATTTTCTGGATCCTGCCGCCCGGGAGGTGGGGGGCAGCTTCAGCATTCTCCCCGACGGGACCACCACGCTGGCCCTGATCGGAACGGTTCAACTCAACGGCCTGACGATCGGCCAGGCCACCCGCTGGCTGACCTCCCTTTACGGGCGCCAACTGGTTCGGCCCCAGCTGACCCTGAGCCTCATTCAGCCTCGCCCTGTCAAGGTTTCCATACTCGGGGAGGTGGGGAAGCCAGGCCTTTACCCCCTGGCCATCTTCTCCACGCCGGTCACCGCGATCCAGACGGCGGGGGGAGTGACGCTCAATGCTGACATCCGCCGGGTGTTGCTGCGTCGATTGGCAGGTCCGGACGGCTCCCAGAAACAAACCGTACTCGATCTTGCGCAATTGTTTCAGGTTGGCAATCAGCGCCAGAACCCGGTCCTTTTTGATGGGGACACCTTGATCGTTGCCCGCACCGACAATCCCCCCTCCGACGAGGTTCTCCAGCTCGGTGCTACCAACCTCGCACCGGCTTCGATCAATGTGACCATCCTGGGGGAAGTCAAGGCTCCGGGTACGCTTTCCCTGCCGGCCAACACACCCCTGGTGGAAGCGATCTTCCGGGCCGGCGGCACCCGCCAGTGGCGGGCTAACAAAAACAGCATCGAGCTCGTGCGACTGAACCGCAACGGCGTGACCACTCGAGAGGTATTCAGTTATCGAGCGGATCGGGACATCTCCCAGGCCTTCAACCCACCCCTTCGGGATCGTGACACAATCATCGTAAACCGCAGTTTCTTTGGCCAGGCGCTCGATGTGGTGAATGAAGTGCTCGTTCCCCTCAGCACGATCGGGAGTCTGCTGAATTACAACTACTTCTGGAACAACAACAACCGCTGACCCGCAGACCGCGAAGCCATTCCCACTGCCCTTGCCCATGCCTCGCCAACCGTTGCCATCGGCCTCTCGCCCTGTGGCCTGGGCCTTGCTCAGCCAGTCCCTCTGGCTGCCCCTGCTGGCCATTGACCTACACGACCGCTGGCAGGCCAGCGTGAAGGCTCAAGCCCCGCGACCGGGCGAGATGGGCACCCTGCGGGAGATTTCATCCCGCCCGCCGGCTGCCCTAGGGGCCCTTCCGGGGCCGCTTGCCGCCAGGAATTCGAGCCCCGGAGCGGGCTTGGTGTTGAGCTCCGGCTACCCGGCCGGAGCGGGGCCAGCCAGCGACCCGCCTTCCTCCCTGAGCGGTTCTACCCCTGCCGAGGTGCCCCTGGCCCCGGCGGGAGCTCCGCTGTCGTCCTCAGGCCTCGATGGCCGCCCTTCTGGTAGCGCCCCCGCCGGACTGGTGCAGGGCGAATACAGCCGATCTGAGCGGCTGGGCGGACCAATCACCTTGGCGGACCTGCAGGGGCCTGCGGTGCAGCCACCGTTGGCGCTGGCGGAGCAGGGCCGTCAGCGCCTGAGCGGCGATCCGATGGCGGGCCTGCCGGAGGCATGGCGCGAACCGATGCGGCAAGCCCTGAAAACCCTTCCCACCCCGGGGGTCAGCAGCGCGCGCATCGAGACGGCCCGACACATCCACATCCCTTCGCGCCGGGTCAGCACTCCCACTGAAGTTCCCCTGGCCCTGCAGGCCGATGGCAGCGTAGACATCCTGAGTCGTCCGAAGGAGGAGGCGGTGGTGGAGGAAATCCGAGACTGGTCGGCCCGTCAGGCTCCGCCGCCGGAGGGATCGGTGACCCCAGCGGTGCTGCATCTCCATCCGCTGGCGGAGGTGGAAACCCTGCGTCCGCCGACGCTCCCGAGCAGCCCACCTCTCACCCCTTAGCGGCGCTGGCGCCCGAGTTGATCCGCTGCTTTGAGGGCGGAGATCACCGCCTCGGCCGTGACGGGGAAGGGTTCGTTGTGGCTGGATTCACCCGGGAGTGTGGCGCGGTCGGCGAGGAGGAGGTCGCAGCAGAGCTTGGCGAGGGCGGTGCTGGTGGTGCTGGGCAATCCGCCCACCATGGTGCGATCGCCGCTTTCCCGAACGGTGCGCGCTTCAAACCAGGTGGCGAGGGCATCGCCGAGGCCGCCCACCAGATAGCGCTTGGGAGCGCGGGCCAACACGGTGGTGTCCACCAGAACCAGCAGGGGATGGCGGTTGTAGAAGCGAAAACCCTCCACGTTGCCACCCGCGCCGTAGAGCACCGACAGGGCACTGCATGGGGAATCCGTGCTGGCGAGGGTGGGGGTGAGGATCGCCGGCAGATCCAGTTCATCCGCAATCGCGCGGGCCGTATCGGAGGCTTTGCCGCCGCCGGCCCCGACAACAGCCACCGCAGCGCTGCCCTCCGCCTGGCGCACCAGCCGCGCAACCTCCTCGCGACTGCACTCCCCCCCGAAGGGAAACACCAGAGGCTCGATTCCCTCCGCGGGCAGGACGCTCTTCCAGATCGGCTGCAACACCCTTTGGGCGGTGCCGCCCGCGATCGGGATCACACGACCCCCCAGGCCGAGGCGCTTCAGCTCCCGACCCAGCTCGTAAGTGGCGCCCGGCCCCTGTACGTAGCGACCGGGGCTGGCGAACACCGTCAACGGGCGCTGATGCAGGCAGACAACGCGATCGGTGTAGGCCATGGCTGTCTGCTGTCTGCTGTCTGGGACGAGATTAATTCTAGTAGTTTGGCGGGAGAATGGCAACTTTTTGAGACTAATTAATGGATGAGTTAATGATGCGGAGTCGATGGGAATCAGGCGTTTTTGTCTTTGATTTTGGAATAGGGTTGATGGGGAGGGCCCTGGCTGCTGAGGGATGCCAAGGATGGTGAGATGTGGGG
>JBIPMZ010000384.1:0-3269 GCA_044376165.1 Cyanobium sp. | reverse complement strand
GCACATCGCCCCGCCGCAGCACCCGGAAGATGCTCTCGAATTCCTCCTCCTTGATCGAGCCATCCTCCAGCAGGCTGCGCTGGGCCCGGGCCAGCACCGGCACCGTGCGCCCCTTCCAGGGCGGCGCCTTGAGCTGGGGCAGGGGGATCGCCAGCAGGCTCATCAGGTCGTCGAGGCCGAGGGGGCCGTTGATCCGGTACAGGTCCTCCGGCTCCACCTCCAGCCCCTCCATCAGCAGCTGCACCACCTCCTCCGGCATCTCGTCGGCCACCTCCAGCCGCACCACCTCCCCGCCCATGCGCCGCTTGCGCAGCCCCTCCTGCAGGGCCTCCATCAGGTCGTCGGCCTCGAGATCGCGCAGCTCCAGATCGGCGTCGCGGGTGACGCGAAAGAAATAATGCCCCTCGATCACCATGCCGGGGAAGAGCAGCTTCAGGTTGAAGGCCACCAGCTGCTCGAGGGGCACCGCCGTGAACACCGGCGCCGGCCGCCGGCTGCAGAGTTCGGTGGGGATCGGTACGAAGCGCGGCAGGATCTTCTGCGGCACCTTCACCCGGGCGAACTGCTGCTGACCGCTGTCGGGATCACGGATCAGGGCCGCCACGTTGAGGCTCAGGTTGCTCATGAACGGGAACGGATGGGCCGGATCCACCGCCAGCGGCGTCAGCACCGGAAAGATGGCGCTGCGGAAGTAGTCGTCCGCCCACTGCCGCTGACGCTGGTTGAGCCGTTCGTAATCGATCAGCTGAATGCCGTATTCCTGGAGGTTGCTTTTCAGGGCATGGCGGTAGTGCTGCTGCTGCAGATCGAGCAGCGGCCGCAATCGGGCCTGGATCGCCTCAAGCTGCTCCAGGGGCGTCAGGCCGTCGTCGCTGCGGGTGGTAACCCCGGCCTCCTGCTGCGATTTGAGCGAAGCGACGCGTACCATAAAAAATTCATCGAGATTATTGCTAAAAATCGCGCTGAACTTGGCCTGCTCCAACAGCGGCGTGTGCTCGTCGAGGGCATGGGCCAACACGCGCTGATTGAACGCGATCCAGCTGAGCTCACGGTTGATATAAAGATCGGCGTCGACCAGGGGTTCGCTTCGTTTCGGCGCGGTCATGGGACTTGGGCGGACGCCGCAGCCAGTCATCTCAAGTTAGCCAGGGGCCGCCTCCGGCCTCGGTGTCGGCGGCGCTTGACGGGTCGCGCCGCCGGCCACAAGCACCGCCACCGCCACCATCAGGACGGTGGCCAGCCAGAAGGGGCTGCGACGCCCGATGGTCTCATAGGCCAGCCCTGCCAGGGGCGGCCCAAGGAAGCTGCCGGCGCTCTGCAGGCCCTGCAGGCTGCCCAGGGCGGCCCCCTGGCCCGAGCGGCCCAGCCGCCGTGACACCAGGCTGCGCAAGCAGGGAGTGACCAGGCCGGTGCCGAGGGCCAGGAACGCCACCGCCACGAACACCAGCGGCACGGCGGTCCCGCGCGACACCAGGGGGACCAGCAGGAAGCCGCTGATCACGCAGCCCAGGCCCACCAGGCTGAGGCGCCACTCGCCGAGCCGTTGCACCAACGGTCCGATCAGCCCGCCCTGCACCACCGTGGCCACCACCCCCACCACCAGAAACGCCAGGGCCGCCCGATCGGGCCCCCAGCCGTAGGCCTCCCGGAAGTAGAGCACCAGCATGGCCGTGAAGCCATTGAAGGCCAGAAAGAAGAGGAAGAAGGCGGCGCTCAGCCGTCGCACCTGGGGGTTGGTGAAGACCCCGGCCAGCTGGGTGAAGGGCTGCAGATCGCGGCGGCGTGGCAGGGGCTGGCGTTGGTCGGCCGGATGGGTCTCGGGCAGCAGGGTGAGCACCACCACCAGGTTGACGACGGCAAAGGCCACCGCCAGCAGCAGCGGCAGGGCCACGGAATGGCGGGCCAGCAGGCCACCGATGGCCGGGCCGAGGATGAAACCCAGGCCGAAGGCCACCCCGATCAGCCCGAAGGCCCGGGCCCGCTGCTCAGGGGGAGAGATGTCGGCCAGCACGGCGCCCGCCGTGGCGGCGGTGCCGCCGCTGAAGCCATCGACCAGCCGGGCGGCGAAGAGCAGGCCGATCGGCAGCCCCGCTGCGCTCGCTGCCGGCCAGAGGCGCTGCCAGGGGAGGATCACCGTCAGGGCGAACAGCCCCAGCCCCAGCACCGTCCCCCCCACACAGAGGGCCATCACCGGCCGTCGGCCGTAGCGGTCGCTCAGGGCGCCGATCAGCGGGGTGGCCAGGAACTGGGCCACGGCGTAGCTGCCCGCCAGCAGTCCGAGGGTGCGGCCGTCGCTGCTGAAGTCGGCCAGCAGAAAGGGCAGCAGGGGAAAGACGATGCTCTCCCCCATCCGATCGTTGAGCAGGGTGAGGAAGGCGCTCAGCCTGGGGGACGGACGCCCGAGGGGCACGGGGACGACCCGGCGACTGCCTCAGCTTCCCACGGCGCCCCCGGCCCAGCGATGGCGCTGGTTGCAGCGCCCGCACCCCCACCACCGCCTCTGCCACCGCCACCCGCCCGCAAGGTTTCGACACCGACCCGCGCTCCGTCCACCCTCGGCGCCGCGGATCCCTGCCATCCCCGGCCCCCCTGGCGGAACCGTCAGGATGGTGGTGATGCACAGCACAAGGTGATGGTTCGACCCGCTTCTCAAAGCGATCGGGGCGCACCGGTTGCCCTCCAGCCCCCGCTCCTGGACCCTGCTGCCCTGCCTGGCCCAGCCGAGGCGTTGGTGCCCTGGAGCGGGCTGAGCCTGGCGCTGTTCCTGGTGGCCCATCTGGCCGCCGTCTCCCTGGCCCTGGTCGATCCCGCCCGCTTCGAGCGGCTGGCGGCGGCCCTGCACCAGCAGCCCTGGCTCCCCGTCGCTGAGCTGCTGCTGGCGGCGGCGCTGCTGCTCCATCCCGCCCTGGCCCTGCTCCGCAGCCTGCGCAACCGCTGGGCCAAGGGCCCATCCGCCGGGCCGCTGCGCAGCCGCCGCAACGGTGGCAGCGAGCCTGTGGCGGCCCTGGCGGCCCGCTGGGCGCCCTGGAGCGGCGGGGTGCTCCTGGTTTTCCTGGTGGTGCATCTGCTCCAGCTGCGGCTGCACCGCCCCGGCCCCGGCGATGAGCTGGCCGCCCTGCTGACGGCCCTGGCCAGCCCCGTCGCCCTGGGGCTCTACGGTCTCGCCGGCCTGGCGGTGGCCCTGCACCTGCTCCATGGCCACGAAAGCGCCCACCGCAGCCTCGGCTGGCTGGACCCGGCCAACCGCGACCGGATCCGCGGCCTGGGCC
>JBIPMZ010000295.1:0-3273 GCA_044376165.1 Cyanobium sp. | reverse complement strand
TGGCTCTCCAGCGGCTGCAGCATCCGGCCTCGGCCATCCCAGAGCACCACGCTGCCGTCGCTGGAGGCGCTGGCCAGCAAGGTGCTGCCCGGTGCAAAGGCCAGGGCATTGACGCGACGCTCGTGCCATAGCAGGGGCTCCGGTTGCCAGGCCTTGGGGCCGCGATTCACCTGGCTCCAGAGAATCACGGCGTCGGCCGCGGCGCTGGCCAGCAGCGGTGCCAGACGCCCCGGCTGATCGCTCCAGGCCAGCTGGCGCACCTTGGCGGGAAACCCGCGGAACTGCCAGGGCTCACCGGTGCCGCCCTGCGGCCATACCAGCAGCGAGCGATCCAGCATCCCGCAGGCGAGATGGCGGCCAGGCCCCGAAAAGGCCAGGGCCAGGCCGGCCGAGGCGATGGGGTTGCGCAGCGGCGGATCGGATGGGGAGCGCAGAGCGGGCTGGAACAGCACCAACTCACCGTGGCAGCTGGCTGCCAGCTGCACCCCATCGGCGCTCCAGGCGAGGGCCTGGATGGTGCCGGGCAAGTCGAGCGGTGGCTGGCGCCACTGGCGACGGGCCCCATCCCAGAGCCGCAGCTCACGCCCGGTCGCCACCGCAAGCAGCAACCCGCCCGGCTGCCAGGCCGCCGCATCAATCCAGCCGCCGCCCAAGGGGATGGGATCCAGGGCCAGCGACCGCACCCCGGTGCCGCCCAGCTCCCAGAGCCGCAGTGCGCCGTCCTGGCCGGCGGCCATCAGGAACTGCCCATCGCCGCTGAAGCCGAGCACGTCGAGGCTGCTGCCGCGGTCGCCTCGCAGCAGCTCCTCGCAGCCGGCGCGGAAATCGAGGAGCAGCAGTTCACCGCCGGCGCTGGCGATGGCCAGAAACTCCCCATCTTCCGACCAGGCCAGGGCCGTGAGGGGCTGCTGCAGATCCCCGCAGAGCCGTTCGCGAACCAGAGCAGCCTCTGCCATGACCGGCTCAGGCCACACAGGAGAGGAAGCCAGCCCGCAGGGCTTTGCCATCAAGATCGCGCCCGATGATCACGAATTCGGTGCGGCGTCGCTCCGCGGGCTGCCAGGCGCGATCGAAATCACCATCGAGCAGCATGTGGACTGACTGGAACACATAGCGACGCTCTTCTCCCTGGAGCTGGATGATGCCCTTCATCCGGAACAGATCCGGGCCTCGCTCGGCCACCAGGTCTGCGAGCCAGCGACCCAGCTTTTCGAGATCCATCGGCCGTTCTTCCACCAGGGCCAGAGAGGTCACGGCCTCATCGTGTTCGTGGTCATGCTCCTCCGCCAGAAAGCCGGGGTCGAGACTCAAGGCTCGCTCCAGCTCAAAGGCCCCAACGCCCAGTAATTCCTGCATGGGGACATCGGCATTACGGCTGTGCAGCAGGCGCGCCACCGGATTGATGGAGCGCACGCGCCGCTCGATCGTTGTTCGCGTGGTCTCGTCGACAAGATCGGTCTTGTTGAGTATGAGCACATCAGCAAACGCCAGCTGTTCCTGCACTTCTTCGCTGTCCCAATGCAGCTCCACGTGCTTGAGATCCACCAGGGTGACGACGGCATCGAGCCGCAGCTCATCGCGCAGGTCTTCATCGACAAAGAAGGTCTGAATCACCGGGGCCGGATCGGCCAGCCCGGTGGTTTCGATCACCAGGTGATCAAAGCGATCACGGCGTTTCATCAGGTTGCCGATGATGCGGATCAGATCGCCGCGTACGGTACAGCAGATGCAGCCGTTGTTCATTTCAAAGATTTCCTCATCGGCCTCCACCACCAGCTGGTTGTCGATGCCCACCTCACCGAATTCATTAACGATCACCGCCACCTTCAGCCCGTGTTCGTGGGTGAGGATCCGATTCAGCAGGGTGGTCTTGCCAGCGCCAAGGTAGCCGGTGAGCACGGTCACAGGCAGGCGCTCGGCGGCGGGAGCAGGGGTGGAGAAGGCCAAGGAGGGGGAGGGGCGGAGCCCCGTATGCTGAGAATGGTTCTCGTTCTAGCAGATAGCGCCCCTGGTGGGTGGCCTTCCCATGGCTGATCTGGTGATTGTCGGGGCCGGGCCGCAGGCTCTCACGCTCAGTTGTCTGATGCTGCAGAAGCGGTCGCGGCTGAAGCGCCGGCTGCGGATCGTGGACCCCAGCGGCCGTTGGCTGAGCCGCTGGCAACGCCAGATGGAGCGCTACGAGATTCCCTGGCTGCGCTCCCCCTCGCCCCATCACCCCCATCCGAACGCCCATGCCCTGCGGCGCTTTGCCCACAGACAGCAGCGCAACCGCGAGCTGGAGGGAGCGTATGGCCTACCCCACACCGATCTCTTTGCTGCCTTCTGCCGCGAGGTGATCGCCGAGTTTGAGCTGGAGGAGTGTGTGCAGGCCGCGAGCGTGGAGCGCCTCCGACTTCCTGGGAGCGGCAGAGGCCCGCTGGAGCTGGGGCTCAGTGATGGGCGGATATGGCACGCCGAGCGGGTGGTGATCGCCACGGGAAACGGAACCCCGCAATGGCCCGCCTGGATCACGACCATCTCCGGCGACCACCCGGCAGAGGCGCTGCGGCACAGCGATGCGATTGACCTGCCCGCACTGCAGCTACGGCCTGGCGAAAGGATCCTGATTGTCGGCGGCGGGCTCACCAGTGCCCATCTCAGCCTCGGGGCATTGCGGCGAGGAGCGCAGGTGCTGCTGCTCTGCCGCCGCCGCCTGAAGCACAAGCCTTTCGATGCCGATCCTGGCTGGCTGGGCCCCAAATACCTCAAGGCTTTTCAGGCTGAACCCTGCATGCACCGCCGCCGTCATCTCGTCCTGGAGGCCCGGAACGGCGGTTCGATCACACCCGAGGCCGCAGCGGAACTCCGGCAGGCCGAACGACGCGGCGAGCTCCAGCTTCATGAACACTGCCAGGTGCAGACAGCACGCTGGAGCGCCGATCAATGGGATATTGTCTGCAGCGAAGGCCAACAACTTGTAGCGGATCGGATCTGGCTTGCCACAGGACATCGCCAGGGCGTCAGCCAGCAACCGCTGTTGAGACAGCTGCATCAGCAACGGCCGATTGAGCTGGTTGACGACTGGCCGGTCCTCGGGCCAGACCTGAGCTGGCCAGGGACCCTTGTGCATGTGATGGGCGGCCTCTGTGCCCTCCAGATCGGCCCGGCGGCCCGTAATCTGTTCGGCGGCCGTGAAGCCGCCCAGCGCATTTGCCGGGCAGTGGTAAAGCATTGATCGGCTTCCACTCGGCGGGCCGGCGGTGGAGTGGTTGCCGGAGGTGGGGTGAGAAAGCA
>JBIPMZ010000294.1:0-3277 GCA_044376165.1 Cyanobium sp. | reverse complement strand
GCCGCCGGGGGCCATGCCGGGGATGGGGGGGCTCGCCCCCGGCTGGAGATCAAGCTTCTTGGTGCCGAGATGCCGGAGATGGTGGTGGGTGAGCAGCACCTTGGAGAGATCGATGGTGTTGATCTCGCGCTCAAACTCCAGCAGGGGCAGTAGAGCCTTATAGAATATGGTCCGCTTCTCCAGGCCGGTGTTTACGTAGTCAAAGATCTGCGAGAGGAACGTATAGAAGCGACCATAGGTACCCATGTCGCTGCGGAACAGGACGAGGGCATCGAGTTCATCCTTGGCACGCTTGAGGGCCTCGCGGTCGTTGCTGTCTTCTGCTTGGCGATACGCCAGCCTGGCTTCCTTGTGGAGAGTCATCAGTCGCTGGGCTACCGGCTCGATCGCGCCCATCAGCTGTTTCTGGCGCACCTGGTCGCTGCGGTTGTCATCCAGCAGCACTTTCACCACCCGGTCGATCTCGAACTCGTCGTAGTGGCCCTGAGCATCGAGCTTGGTCTTGAGATTGAGGATCAGGTTGGGATTGGTGGCCTCCGCCAGCGCAGCGGTGGCGTAGTAGGTCTTGAAGGCCGCCAGGATGTCGTTGGGATCGTTGATGAAATCCACCACGTAGGTGGTGTCCTTGCCGGGATGGCAGCGGTTGAGCCGGGAGAGGGTCTGCACGGCCTGGATGCCATCGAGGCGGCGGTCTACGTACATGCCGCAGAGCAGCGGCTGATCAAAGCCGGTTTGAAACTTGTTGGCCACCAGCAGGAGCTGGTAGTCGCTGCCTTTGAAGGCCTCGCGGATGTCGCCCTTGAGGTTGGGATTGAGGGTGTGGCTCCGCTCGGTGAACCCATCGGGGCCGAGCTCGGGATCGCTCACCTCGCCGCTGAAGGCCACCAGGGTGGCGAGCGGGTAGCCCTTCGCTTGGATGTAGTTGTCGATGGCGAGCTTCCAGCGCACCGCTTCTTTGCGGGAGCCCACCACCACCATCGCCTTGGCCTGGCCATCGAGCAGCGGCCAGACGAACTGGCGGAAGTGCTCCACCACGATCTGCACCTTCTGGGCGATGTTGTAGGGGTGGAGTTTCACCCAGCCCATCAGCTTCTTGAGGGCAGCGCTGCGCTCCACCTCCTCACTGGAGAGGCTCTGGCCTTCCTGAGCGAGCTGAAACGCCAGCTTGTAGGAGGTGTAGTTCTGCAGCACATCGAGGATGAAGCCCTCTTCGATCGCCTGCCGCATCGAGTACACGTGAAACGGGGTGGGCAGGTTGCCGGGACCGGCGGGCTCAGCGGGATTGGGCCGCCGGCCGAAAAGCTCCAGTGTTTTGGCCTTGGGGGTGGCGGTGAAGGCGACGAAGGTGATGCCGGTGCCGCCCGCCCGGGTGGCCATGTGGGCGGCGAGCAGGTCGTCGATCCCTACCTCACCACCATCGGCGAGTTGGGCCAGTTCGGCGGCGGAGAGCACCTTGCGCAGCTTGAGGGCCGCGTCGCCGGTCTGGGAGCTGTGGGCCTCATCGGCGATCACCGCGAAGCGCTTGCCGGTGGTGGCGGTGAGCTCCTGCATCTTCTTGATCAGAGCCGGAAAGGTCTGGATGGTGCAGACCACGATCTTCTTGTCGCCGGAGAGGGCGGCGGCGAGCTGATCACTCTTGATGCCTTTCTCGGTGGTGATCGAGGCCACCACCCCCTTGCGCCGCTCGAAGTTTTCCAGGGTTTCCTGCAGCTGGGAATCGATCACGCTGCGGTCGCTCACCACCAGCACGGTATCGAACAGCTTGCGGTCGTGTTCGTCGTGCAGGTCGGCGAGCAGGTGGGAGCTCCAGCCGATCGAGGCGGTTTTGCCGGAGCCGGCGGAGTGCTGGATCAGGTAGCGCCAGCCGGGGCCTTCCTCCAGCACCGCCTGGAGCAGCAGCCGGGTGACGGCCAGCTGGTGGTAGCGGGGAAAGACCAGGCGGCGGATCTGCTTTTTCTTGTCGCGTTCGGCGATGCAGAAGCGGCCGAGGATTTCCAGCCAGCTGTGGCGCTCCCACACCTCCTCCCAGAGATAGGCGGTGCGATGGCCAGCCATCACGGGGTTGCCGGCACCGCAGTCGGGCCCGCCGGGGTCACTGCCCTGGTTGAAGGGCAGGAACTGGGTGCGGGGCCCCTCCAGGCGGGTGGTCATCTGCACCTCACGGTTGCTCACGGCGAAGTGCACCAGGGCGCCGCTGGGGAAGGAGAGCAGCGGTTCGGGGGCCTGACCGGCGGCCTTGGGCAGTCGGTCGGTCTTGTACTGCCACACCGCGTCAGCGATGTTCTGGGTGTTGTCGGTCTTGAGCTCACAGGTGGCCACCGGGATGCCGTTGAGGAACAGCACCAGATCGAGGCAGTTCTCATTGCGCGTGGAGTAGCGCACCTGGCGAACCACCCGCAGGCGGTTGGCGTCGTAGCGAGCCAGGATCGCCGGATTGAGCCCGAAGGCCGGCTTGAACTCCGCGAGCCTGAGGGCCTTGGGCAGCCCCAGCACCTCCACCCCGTGGCGCAGCAGATCAAGGGTGCCGACTTGATCGAGTTGCTGCCGCACCCGTTGCAACAGGGTGGCTTCCGCCTTGGCGCCATGGTTCTTCTGCAGCACCTCCCACGCTTCCGGCTGGGCCTCCTGCGCCCAGCCGATCAGGTCCGGAGGGTAGAGGGCAAGCTCGCGGCTGTAGGCGGCAGCGCTGCCTTCCTCGTAGAGCCAGCCGTTGGCGCCGAGGTGCTCGCAGATCTCGCGCTCGAAGGCGATCTCGAGGTGGAGGTTCATGGGCTGGGGTCCTCCAGGATCGCTTCAGGCTTCTGCCCGGAAGGCGAAAGGGGGGTTCGCAAGCTCCGGCTCCTTGAGATGCTCCATGGCAGCCATGAGCAGCCGGCCGGTGCCTGCGGCTGGCTCGCCCAGCCGGGCGATGCTCTCCAGGATCGCGGAGGGTGGGAAGAAGAGGGGGCCGGTCAGGGTCAAGGGGAGCGCCGCCACCAGGATGGACCCAAGCCTAGGCCGTGCTGGATTCTGCGGCAGGAGTGCTCCAAACTATGCGCCCGGTGCATAGTTCTAAGTCTCATATTGCGGTGCGTGTTGGCTAAAAGCGGCCAAAAGCTTCAATTCGATCTAAGCCCGTTTCACCTGGCTCAAGGTGAACCCCTGGGCATTCTTCCATTCGCGCCAGCCATTGGCGGTGCGACCGAGCAGGGCTGAGGCCGCACTGCTGGGGCTGCGAAAGAGATGATCCCGCGGGAAAGTAATGGTTCCAGCTTCTGAAAGCTCCATCACCCCGGAG
>JBIPMZ010000293.1:0-3284 GCA_044376165.1 Cyanobium sp. | reverse complement strand
TGACCACCAGTAGCTGGCTGGTTTGTGCCACTGCGGCCACCCCCGGAGGTGGCCGCGGCCCGGCGGGAGGATCCAGTCCACCCAACAGGAGGATTCCGATACAGTGCCTCTCATACATATCCCTGCCCTAGCTTTGACGCTCCCTCTCCGCCAGCGAAGCCCCCGCCGCTGCTCCTGGCTGTGCGGCAGCGTGCTCGGCATCGGCCTGCTCTCCCCCGCCACACCGGCTCTGGCCTCCCTGAGCCCCCCTGAGCCGCCCGCCCTCCTGTCCACCACCACCCCGGGCAGCCCAAGCCTCGATCCCGCCCCCTGGCAACCCGTCACCCCGGAATCCGCGGAGACCGGCTGGCAGCCCGTGGGCAACGTTTTCGAGCTCCCCGCCCCCTTCGCGCCCGAGCCCGCCACCCTGAATCCGGTGGAGCAGGCGGCCCTGCCCCGCACCACCCTCCCCTACGAAGACCCGGGCTTTTTCGGCATCGGCGGCGGCATCCGCTGGGCGGAGGCGATGGGGGTGAACAGCGGCGAACCCACCAACGGTGTGCTCACCGGGCGGATCGGCTATAAGCTCGGTCCTGATCTCTCCCTCTCGCTGCGCCCCAGCTATATCTTCGGCAACCGCGACCTGCAGGGCAACAACAACAATGAGGGCGAGTTCCAGATGCCCCTCACGATCGACCTCTTCCGCAAGTCTCTCGTTTCTCCCTATCTCGGCGGCGGCATCGCCACCAACACCGACTCCACCGGCGCTACCAATCCCATGCTCACCGGCGGGGTGGATATCAACATCACACGCAATATTGTGCTCGGTTTCAATGTGAATTACATCTATCAAACCGATATCGACGACACCGACTGGCAGGGCATGAGCCTGCTTTATCTGCGCTTCTGAGCCCCTGCCCCATCCACTCCTCCCTTCTCACTCCGCCACCGACTCCACCGCCACCGACTCCACCGCCGCCGCAATCGCCACCCGCTGCTCCGCGTCGTATCCCCAACGATCCAGAAACGCCAGATCGTCTCCAGCACCGTCCCGGGCGGCGGCCAGCAGGGTCTCCAGCCGCTCCTTCACCAGGGCCGGATCCAGCTGGCGGAGCAGTTCACGGCTTCGCACTTGCACCCGTTCCGAGGCGCTCTGGCGTTCCCGATCCCCCAGGCGCCCATGGGCCAGGGCCATGGCGGTGCTCATCGCCAGGTTGCGGGCCGTCAGGTCCACCACGCCGGGGCCGGCGGCGCACAGCTGCTGCACCAGGGGCTCCGGCAGACGGTCCATCAGCGGCGTCTCGCCCGTGAGCGCCACCACGAAGAAACCGCGCGCGCCATCCCGGCTCCGTACCAGCGCCCCCACCCGATCCGCCAACACCTCATCGCTGAGGTCGCCGGACTCCCAGCTCGCCAGCCAGTGGCTGGTGGTCTCCATCGCCTCGGCGAAGGAGACGGCCGCTGGCTCCGGGGGGGCGGGGTGGGTCATCGCAGGACGGCGGGATCGGCGGCTCGGGCCGGTTTGCCGCGACCCTACCGCTCCGGCCCGGTGCCAGGGTGAGGGCATGGACGCCCTGCCCCTGCCCCCCCCCCTGCCCGCCACACCGAGCGGTTTTCGCTCCGGGTTCGTGGCCCTGATCGGTCGGCCCAACGTGGGGAAGTCCACCCTGCTCAACCAGCTGATGGGGCAGAAGGTGGCCATCACCTCGCCCGTGGCCCAGACCACCCGCCATCGCCTGCGCGCCATCCTCACCACCGACGACGCCCAGCTGGTGCTGCTGGACACCCCGGGCATCCACAAACCCCAACACCTCCTCGGCGAGCGCCTGGTGCGCAGCGCCCGCACCGCGATCGGGGAGGTGGATCTGGTGCTGCTGCTGGTGGATGGCAGCGGGCCGGCGGGACGGGGCGATGCCTTCATCGTCGATCTGCTGCGCCAGGCCGGCACCCCGGTGCAGGTGGCCCTGAACAAGACCGATCGCACCGGCGCTGACGCCAGCGACCTGGAGGCCACCTACCGCGAGCTGATGCCCGCCGACTGGCCCCTGCATCGCTGCAGCGCCCTCACCGGCGCCGGCTGCGATGCCCTGGTGGCAGCCCTCGCCGCCGCCCTGCCGGCCGGTCCGCTGCTCTATCCCCCCGATGCCGTCACCGACCAGCCGGAGGCGCTGCTGCTGGCGGAGCTGGTGCGGGAGCAGGTGCTGCACCACACCCGCGAGGAGGTCCCCCATTCGGTGGCCGTGGCGATCGAGCGGATCGAACCGATGGAGGCCCGGGGAGCAACACCCCGCACCGCCGTTCTCGCCACGGTGCTGGTGGAGAGGAGCAGCCAGAAGGGAATCCTGATCGGCCAGGGGGGCCGCATGCTGCGCACCATCGGCCAGGGGGCGCGGCTGCAGATGCAAAAGCTGTTCGCAGGGCCGGTGCACCTGGAGCTGTTCGTCAAGGTGGTGCCCCACTGGCGCCGCCACCCGGGGCGGCTGGCGGAGTTGGGGTATCGGGGAGACTGAGGCACCGCATCCCGGCGATCCCGGCCCGCCCATGAGCGAGAGCGCCTTCCCCCCCAGCGATCTGTCCGGCTTCCTCCAGCTCTGCGCCGGGGACTGGCTGGCCCTGCGCAGCTCCCTGGCGCTCGCGGATCCTGCCCCCACCGGATCGGAAGCGGCCGCAGGGGCCGAGGCCGCGGCGGAGGAGAGCTGGCACCGCTGCGAGCGGGGGGAGCTGCGCATCGCCTACCTGGCGCCGGAGGCTCCAGGGGATCCGGGGGGATTGGAGATCTCGCCGCCGCAGCGACCGACGCGGCGGCTGCACTTCACCCGGGATGGTCGCTTCCACGACGGGGGCGCTCAGGGGGAATGGCAGCTCTGGCCGGACGGCAGCCTGGAGCTGGGGGTGCGCGCCGGGGAGCGGGAAGTGCGGGAGCGCATCTGGTTCACCCAGCCGAATCTGCGGCTGCGCAGCAGCGTGGAGCGGGGGGCTGACGGCAGCCCCTGCCGGGCCAGCTTCAGCTCGGAGATTCGCCGGGTGAGCCGACCGCCGGCTCCATGACCCCCCTGCGCCTCGATGTGATCAGCCTGGTGCCGGAGGCGTTCGCGCCCCTGCTCGGCCCCGGGGTGATCGGTCGCGCCTTCGCCGCCGGCCTCGCCGAACTGCACCTGCACAACCCGCGCGACTTTGCCCGCGATCGCTATCGCAAGGTGGACGATCAGCCCTACGGCGGCGGGGCCGGCATGGTGCTCAAGCCCGAGCCGGTGTTCGCCGCCTTCGAAGCGGTGCCGGCCCTGCCCCGGCGGCGGGTGCTGCTG
>JBIPMZ010000292.1:0-3286 GCA_044376165.1 Cyanobium sp. | reverse complement strand
CCGGGGGGACAAATTGCAAAAAAGATTCATGTCGTTTGTTGAAGAAGCTCGGGCTGGCCCGGGCCGCCCCGCTGCCCCAGCCAGTCGATCCCCTGCTGCAGAAACGTGGACCAATCGAGCTTCTCCGCCTCCGCGGCCCGCGCCACGAGCATCGGGGCCTCCCGGCGGATCGCCGCCAGATCGGCCTCCGGCACCCCCACGGAGAGGGCGAGCACATCCGCCATCGCGTGACCCACCACCCGGGTGAGGTACGCGGCGCTCAGGGCCTGCAGCGTGCCCCCGATCAGCCAGCCGGCATGGTGCAGACGCAGGGCGGCGGTGAGGGCCTGGCCGCTCCATTCCACCAACCCCAGCGCCAGGGCGGCACGCCCCAACTCCAGGGCCGCGGCCCGCAGCGTGTCGGCCTGCCAGGGGCAATCCCACAGGCGGGCCATCTCCTGCAGCATCAGGCCGTTGGCGCAGGCGAGCACCAGCAAGTCGACACTCGGGAGGGGGGCGGCGATCACCCCGGCGGCCACCAGCCACTGGGTGCGGCGCAGCAACCGCTGCCACTCCCCCCGGCGCAGCCCCTCCAGATCCCCCTGCCAGAGCGCGTGCAGCTGCTCCAGACGGCGCAGGGTGGAGCGCTCCGCCAGGGTGCGCCCCTGGCGCCCCAGCCAATCCGCCAGGGGGGCCAGGCTCGCGGCCAGGGCGGGGGCGCTGCCATCCCAGAGGAGCAGCCGCTGGGGATCGCCGCCGCTCCAGAGGCTGAGGATCTCTTGACCCAGGGTTTCGCGCCCGCTTTCCCCCAAGGGATCCTCCAGCAGCAGCCACACCGGCTGGCCGACGGGGAGGGATTCCAGCCAGCGCAGATCCGCACCCCGCAGCGGCCGTTGCAGATGGAACAGAAGGAGGTCGCTGCTCTCGTAGGGCCGGCTCCAGCGCCAGTCGGGGCTGTGGGCCGGCAGGGCTTCCCCCCAATGCAACCGCAGGCCGCGGCTGCCCTGCAGGGCGGCGCGAAAGGCGGGCTGCAGGGCGGTCCCCGGCGGCTGGGAGCTGGCCAGGGCGAGGCTGATCGCTCGGGAGGGCTCCTCGCACCGCAGGGCTTCCAGCTCGCTGCGGCGGGGGGGAAGGGTGAGGGCGCGCTCCGGCTCGGAAAGCAGCCTCTCGAACTGCCCCAGCACCGTCTCGCAGCGCTCCACCCAGCCGTCGAGGCTGCGGGGAAGGCGGGGGGAGGGCGCCAGGGGGCGGCGGGAGAGCAGCCACCAGCCTCCCGCGAGCAGGCCGCCGGCCACCAAGGTGGAGGAATCCAGATGGAGCCAGTGGGCCAGGGCCTCGCTGGCCACCAACCCCCCGCCCAGGAGCAGCGCAGGCCCCCGCCAAAGGGCTGGCAAGAGCGGCGCCAAGGAAGCCGCGGGGGGCACCAGGGGCGCGGCTGCGCGAGAGGGGGCGGGGTCCGGAACGGTCACGGGGCAGCCTGCAGCAGAGTCTCTTTAGCCCATCTCCGGGGGTTTTGCTCCCGCGGCCAAGGCCTCCCGCCGAGGCGGCCACCAGCGCCGGGGCGAAGGCGATAGCCTCAGCCCGACCCTGGCGGGGTGAACGGCGATCCGATGGAGAGACCCCCCGCGAGCTTCCCGCCGCGCTCCCGATCCCGCACCGGTTCCCCCAACCACGGCATGGCGCCCCGGGGGCCGCAGACGGCTGCCGACCTGCTCGATCGGCTCACCCCCCGCCAGCGCCGCGACCTGCGCCATCACTGGCAAGAGCTGCAAAGCCACAGCCACTGGAGCGAGGGTTTACCGGTGTTGCTGCTGGAGCGCTGCTGGCTGCGCCTCACCGCGGAGTCTGTGGCGGGCCTGGCCCGCAGGCTTCCCCCCGACCCCAGCGGCGCGGCCCCGGAACTGCGCCGCTACCAGGAGCTGCTGGCCCAGGGGCTGGACGGCTGGGAGGCCCAGCACCGCTGCTGGGAGGAGTTTGGGCCGGAGGCTTGCCGGGAGGCCCAGCGGCGTTTTTGGAGGGCACGGGAGCGGGGGAACCGGGGCTGGACCCTCGACCGCTACCTGACCCTGCGCGCGGAGTACCGCCACCGCTGGCTTGTGGAGCGCCCCCGCCGGTTGCCGCTGCTGGTGCTGGCGCGGGAGGGGGCGGAGGACGAAGCCGCGCTGGACGCGGAGCACCGGTTGCTGTGGCTGTGTCCGGCCGCTGACGAACCGGAGCGGCCGATGCGCCACACTTGCGCTTGAGCAAGGTCTGGCAATGGCCGACGAGAGCAATTCCACCACTCCCCAGGGCGGCCACGAGGAGCCCGGCAGCGGCGGCGGCCAGGGGTACTCCAGGGGCGGGCGCGCCTCCGGCGGTCGCGAAGGCGGCGGCCGCGAGGGGGGCAGCCGCGAGGGCGGTGGGTTCCGCATCCGTCTCAGCGACAACGAAATGCAGGCCGCCCGCGCCCTCCAGGAGGCCTTCGGCCTGCGCTCCACCGTGGCCGTTCTGGGCTTCTCGCTCCGCACCCTCGCCCAGCAGCTGGAGCAGGGGCAGCTCGCGGGACTGATCGCCGAGCAGCGCGCCCAGGGCGGGGGGCGGCCGCCCGCGGCTCGGGAGGGAGCCAAAGGCGGCGAACGTCGCCGCGAGCGCTCCCCCGGTGAGCGGGAGGAGGGCCGGGGCGGCCGGGCGGCCCGGGTCGACCCCTTCGCCCGCCCCGCCCGTCCGGCGGCGCCAGCGCCGGAGGAGGAGGAAATCCCTGCGGACGACACACCCGCCGACGCTTCCCCTGAGCTGGCGGAGTCTCCTGAGCTGGCGGAATCCCCTGAGCTGGCGGAATCCCCCGCCGGTGCGGAAGTCTGAGAGGCGGCATGACGGAGCCACGACCCCGGGTTCTCTCCGGCGTTCAGCCGACCGGGGCCCTGCACCTGGGCAACTGGCTCGGGGCCATCCGCAACTGGGTGACCCTGCAGGACAGCCACGACACCTTCTTTTGCGTCGTCGACCTCCATGCCATCACCGTTCCCCACGATCCGGCGCGCCTGGCGGAGGACACCCTCACCACGGCGGCCCTCTACCTGGCCTGCGGCATCGATCCGGGTCGCTCCACGGTGTTCGTGCAAAGCCATGTCAGCGCCCACAGTGAGCTCTGCTGGCTGCTGAATTGCGTTACCCCGTTGAACTGGCTGGAGCGGATGATCCAGTTCAAGGAGAAGGCGTTGCGCCAGGGGGCCGACGTCTCCGCCGGCCTGCTCGACTACCCGGTGCTGATGGCCGCCGACATCCTTCTCTATGACGCCGATCTGGTGCCTGTGGGGGAGGACCAGAA
>JBIPMZ010000406.1:0-3288 GCA_044376165.1 Cyanobium sp. | reverse complement strand
CGAAGAGTCGGCCGAGCCGCGATTCCTTATAGTTCACCGTCCCGGCACACGGGGCCACAGACCTTCGACGGAGTACCGCATGTTTCCCCACCGTCACCCGCGCCATACCATCGCATCACACTGGCTCGCCGCCGCCCTTGCCGCGGTGGGCTTGCTCGCAGGAGGCCAGATTCTGATGCGTTCCCTCGCCGTCGGTGATGACGCCGTGCCCCCCGCCGACCGGGCCGCGGCCTGGAAGACCGTCGAGAAGGCGCTCGAGGAGGGGAAGCCGAAGACCGCCCTCCAGGCCCTCGCCGGCGTCGAGGCCTCCGCCGTGCAGGACAAGGCCTGGGCCGAGGCCGCCCGGGCGATCGCCACGCGCGTGCTCACCGAGACGGAGGACCGGCCCGGTGACGACCCCGAGCGGGTGCTCCGCCTCGCCGCCGCGATCGACACTGCGCCGGCCGAGACCAGGGGCGTGCTCGAGGCCATCCGCGCCAACTGGACGTGGGGCTATTTTCAAGCGAACCGCTGGCGGTACCAAGAGCGCACGCAGGGGGGCGCCGACGCCAAGGACCTCACGAAGCTCGCCGAGTGGGACCTGCCGGCGATCGTCGCCGAGATCAGGAAGCGGTTCGCCGTGGCCGTCGGCGCACCCGGCAGCCCCGAGCGGGCCGCGCTCCAGAAACTCCCGGTCGCCGAGTGGTCGGCGATCATCGAGAAGGGGGCGATGTCCGACGCCTACCGGCCCACCGTGTGGGACGTGGTCGTTCGCGACGCGATCGAGTTTGCGAGTTCCGGCGAGCGCGGGCTCGTGGCCCCCGAGGATGCTTTCGAGATCGGCGCCGATTCGCCGGCGCTCGGCACGCCCGAGGAGTTTTTGAACTGGCAGCCCGAGAAAGACAACACCGTCACCGACACCGATTCGCCGCTGCTCGACACGGTCCGCCTCTACCGTGATCTGCTCATCTTCCATAAGGGAGACAACGACCGCACTGCCTTCCTTGCCGCCGACCTCGACCGAATCCTGTGGGCCAGCGGCGCCGTCGTCGCCACGGGGGAGCCCGGTGCCCTCGTTGACCGCAAGGAGGCGGCCCTGCGGGCGTTCATCGAGCGGGCCGGTGACCACGAGACCGCATCGCTCGGCCGGTTTCACCTCGCCAGCCTGATCCAGCAGGGCGACGGGCAGGGCGAGTCGGGCGACCTCATCGAAGCCCGGAAGATCGCACTGGCCGGTGCGGAGTCGCACCCCAAGAGCCCCGGTGGGGCGATGTGCAAAAACCTCGTCGCACAGATCGAGAGCCGTGAACTGTCGCTCGCGACGGAATCCTCCTGGGCCGACCCATGGCCGGTCGTCCGCGTCACCTACCGGAACATTGCCAAGGTTCACCTGCGTTTGGCGAAGGCAGACTTCCTCGGGCGGCTCAAGGCGGGCAAGCCGCACGGCAACTGGATCGACGACGCCGACCGCAAGGCGATCCTCGCCCTGCCGGCCGTGAAGCAGCACGCCGCCGACCTCCCCGCCACGCCCGACTACCGGCAGCGGCACCAGGACATCCCGGTGGCGGCCGCGTTCGACGCGGCCGGTCTCGAGCCCGGGGCGTACTGGGTGATCGCCAGCCACAAGGAAAATTTCGGCGAGCAGGACAACGTCGTCTTCGTGACGCTGGTTCACGTCACGCACCTGGCGATCGTGTCGGAGCAGAACCCGCACACAGCCGGCCTTGCCGGCCACGTCGTCGACATCGCCTCGGGCGAGCCGGTCGCCGGGGCGACGGTCAAGGCGTTCGTCCGCGGCGAGCAGGGCGGGCCGCCGCCGTTCACCGAGGCCGCCACCGTCACCACCGACAAGGATGGCCGCTACGAGGTCGCGGTTCCGAACCAGAAGGAAGTCGTCGTCGTGGCCACGGCCGACCGCGGGGGCAAGCGGCACATGGCCGCCACCGATCCGACCCACGTCTGGCGCAACGAGCAGTCGTCGGGATACCAGACACTCGTGCTCGTCACCGACCGCGGCATCCATCGGCCCGGCCAGATCGTCCACTACAAGGGGATCGCCTGCGCGGGTGACCATGCCAAGGCCGAGTACCGCGCCGTGGCCGATCGCGAAATCATCGTCGTGCTCAATGATGCCAACGGCCGCGAGGTGGCCAAGGCGACCCACAAGACCTCTGCCAACGGTTCGTTCGCCGGTAATTTCCCGATCGCGACCGGTGCCCTGCCGGGCCAGTGGTCGATCCAGGCCCGGGCGCCGGGCAACAACGGCTTCGGGGGCGCGGTGGGTGTCCGCGTCGAGGAGTACAAGCGACCGAAGTTTCTCGTGAAGCTCGCGGCGCCCGAGAAGAGCCCGCCGCTCGGCGGCGACGTCGTGCTCTCCGGCACGGCCACGACCTACACGGGCCTGCCCGTCTCCGGTGCAAAGGTAAAATGGCACGTCACGCGGCAGGTCCGCTGGCCTTTCTGGTGCCGCTGGTTCTTCCCCTGGCTGCCGTTCGACGCGGGTGGGCAGCGGATCGCCCGCGGCACGGCCGTCACCGATGACTCAGGAAAATTCACGGTCACGTTCACGGCGAAGCCCGACCGCACGGTGCCCAAGGAGTCGCTGCCGGTCTTCACCTACGCAGTCGTGGCCGACGTCACGGACACGAGCGGCGAGACCCGCAGCGACACGCGGAGCGTGAGCGTCGGCTACACCGACGTCGAAGCGAGCCTGTCGGCCGGGGAGTGGCAGGCGGTCGTCCGCGGCGAGCCCGCTGCGGTGAAGATCGGCATCGGCACAACCACGCTCGACGGCCAGCCCCGTGACGCGGCCGGCACGCTCATCGTGTCGCGGCTCGTGCAGCCGGCGGAGGTGGTGCGTGGCGACCTGTTTGGCGGCCCGGGCGGGATGCCGCGGCCGTTCCGCGGCCGTGGTCGAGGTCGCGACATCGCGCCGGCGGGCCCGCGGCCCGTGGAGCCGAACCCGGCCAACCCGCAGACCTGGGCCGCGGGGGAGGCCGTCTTCACGCAGAAGATCACCACCGACAAGGCGACTGGAAAAACCGAGGCGACGGCGAACCTGCCGGCGGGCATCTACAAGGCGGTGTTCGAGATTCCGGCGGCCGGCGCCGTGCCGGCGGTGAGGGCCGAGCAGGTGATCGAGGTGGTCGATCCGGCCGCCGACCGCTACGGCGTGAAGCGGGCGTTCGTGATGAAGTCCGAAAAGCAGTCGGTGGAGCCGAACGCCGAGTTCTCGGCCTTCGTCGGCACCGGCTATGCGAAGGGGCGGGCGCTCGTCGAGATCGTGCAGGCGGGCAAGACGCTCGCGCG
>JBIPMZ010000291.1:0-3323 GCA_044376165.1 Cyanobium sp. | reverse complement strand
GAGCTCGCGGCCGTGTTTTTCAAGCCCCAGCAGGCGATCGGGGGTCGGTTTGATGCCGCCCCCTTCCAGCTGGGCCCCTTGGGCCTGCCCATCCTGGATGCGGCCCTCGGGGCGGTGGAATGCGAGCTGGTGGGGCAGGTGGCCCACGGCGATCACACCGTGTTCGTGGGGGAGGTGAAAAGCGCCGTGCTGCACCGCGACGGTGACGCTCTGGACATGGCCAGCACGGGCTGGCAATACGGCGGTTGAGCGGAGCAGCGCCCTCCGAATCCACCGCTGGGCCCTTGCTGCAGCAGCCAGAGCGCTTGCGCCAGCGGCTGCGGATGGTCCCGGCGGAGTCGGGCTGCTACCTGCTGCGCGATCGCGAAGACCGCATCCTGTACATCGGCAAGGCGAAGGTGCTGCGCAATCGGGTGCGCAGTTACTTCCAGAGCGGCGCCGGCCACGCCCACAGCCCGCGCATCAGCCTGATGGTGCGCCAGGTGCACGAGATCGAATTCATCGTCACCGACAGCGAAGCGGAGGCGCTGGCGCTGGAAGCGAACCTGATCAAAGCCCATCAGCCGCATTTCAACGTGCTGCTGAAGGATGACAAGAAATATCCCTATCTCTGCATCACCTGGAGCGAGCCCTACCCGCGGATTTTTATCACGCGCCGCCGAAGGCTGCGCAATCCCCTCGATCGCTTCTACGGTCCTTATGTGGATGTGGGGCTGTTGCGGCGCACCCTGGGCCTGGTCAAGCGGGTGTTTCCTCTGCGCCAGCGCCCGCTCCCTCTCTACCGCGACCGCACCTGTCTGAACTTCGACATCGGCCGCTGCCCCGGGGTCTGTCAGCAGAAGATCAGCTCGGAGGATTACCACCGCACCCTGAGAAAGGTGGCGATGATCTTCCAGGGCCGCAACGACGAACTGATGCGGCTGCTGCGGGAGCAGATGGAGCGTTGCGCCGAGCGGCTCGACTTTGAGGCCGCAGCGCGGGTGCGGGATCAGCTCCAGGGGCTCGACACCCTTACCGCCGACCAGAAGATGAGCCTGGGGGACAGTTCGGTCAGTCGCGATGTGCTCGCCCTGGCCGGCGATGAGCGGGTGGCGGCGGTGCAGCTGTTCCAGATGCGGGCCGGCAAGCTGGTGGGTCGCCTGGGCTACACCGCCGATGCCCTTGGACCGGGCGGGGAGCCCCTCTCGCCCGGTTTGATCCTGCAGCGGGTGATCGAGGAGCACTACGGCGAGGTGGAGGCGGTGGAGATCCCGCCGGAGCTGCTGCTCCAGCATCCCCTACCCCAGCAGGAGTTGATCGGCGAGTGGCTCTCGGAACGGCGAGGCCGGCGCGTGCGGTTGGCGGTGCCGCAGCGGCAGCAGAAGGCGGAGCTGATCGAGCTGGTGGAGCGCAACGCAGGCTATGAGCTGCAGCGGGCCCAGCGGGCCAGCGAGCAGAACCTGCTGGCCACCGAAGACCTGGCCCAGCTTCTCGAGCTGCCGGCCCCGCCGCGCCGCGTCGAGGGCTTCGACATCAGCCACATCCAGGGCAGCGACGCCGTGGCGTCCCAGGTGGTGTTCGTCGACGGACTGCCGGCGCGGCAGCATTACCGCCGTTACCGCATTCAGAGCCGCTCGATCCAGGCCGGGCATTCGGACGACTTCATGGCGATGGCGGAGATCATGCGCCGCCGCTTTCGGCGCTGGGCCAAGGCCAAGGCGGAGGGAGCCGATCTGGTGGCCCTGCGCCGCGCCTCCGACACCGCCCTGCACACCGGCGGGCTGAACGACTGGCCGGATGTGGTGATGATCGACGGAGGCAAAGGTCAGCTCTCGGCGGTGATGGAAGCGCTGCGGGAGCTCGACCTGCACGAGGAGCTGGTGGTCTGCTCCCTGGCCAAGCAGCGGGAGGAGGTGTTTCTGCCAGGGGCCCAGCAACCGCTGGAAAGCGACCCCGAGCAGCTGGGGGTGGCCCTGCTGCGTCGCCTGCGGGACGAGGCGCACCGATTTGCGGTGACCTACCACCGCCAGCAACGGGGGGAGAGGATGAAGCGCTCGCGCCTCAGCGACATCGCGGGGCTGGGGCCGAAGCGGGTGCGCGACCTGCTGGCCCACTTCCGCTCGATCGATGCCATCCAGCTGGCGAGCCCGGAGGCGATCGCAGCGGCGCCCGGGATGGGGCCGACACTCGCCCGTCAGGTGTGGGAGTACTTCCATCCCTCGCCGGAGCTGCCCGACGATCCGGCGGGCTGAAGGGCCAGGATGCAGGCAGTTGTGTCTTCCCCGTTGGCCCTGATCCCGCGGCTCGCCTCCCGTCTGGTGATGGGGCTGCTGCTGCTGCTTCTCCTGGGGGGTCCGTTGGGGGCAGGGGCGGCGCCGGGCCTGTGCGTGGGGCCGGTCTGCGGGGATGCATTCAGCCGCAGCACCCAGTATCCCTGGCAGCTGCGGCTGCGGGTGAGCGATCAGCGGGGCCACCGCGAGCGTCTGGTGGTGGATTGCCGCAACGGGTCGCTCAGCCCTGCCCAGGGGCTGGTGGAGCGGGGCTACGCCGGAGCGGTGGCCCGCAGGGCCTGCCGGCTGGCGGGTGGGGGGAGCTGATTCGGACAGCAAAACCCCAGCTGGCCACAAGGGAGTCGCTGGGGAAGAGATTTACACTGGTTCCTTGCCAAGCCAGGGATCCTGGCGCTGGCAGGGGAGCCAGGAGGTCAAAGTAATTCGCAGATCAATTTTTGCCAAATTTGTTATAGTAGCATGGGAGACGGCATGGATGTCCGAGCACTATCGAGAAAATTGTCAAATCTGTTTCCTTGAGGGATATCTCCGTAGCTGCCTACGAATATCTCTTCCATGGCCCTCCTTTGCGGAGCCGGTTATCCAGCCGGCAGGTCAGGCAAGACAGAACAAATCAAACGGATATGAAATGTCAATGCTCCCCCCGCCCCCGCGCCGCCTCACCGGGCAGGAGCGCCTCCGCTTGCCTGGATCGCCGGGGCGAACTGAAAGGATTTTCTATTATATCCATTCCTCTCCAAGACCACCTCTATGGCGCTTTGTGCGGCTGGGTCGAGGATTGTGGATCTGGCCAGGATCCAGCCAAATCGGCGGCCGGGATCCCCCACAACCGCCCAGCCGTAGTCTGGATCCAGGCCGATGATCCAATAATCTCCCCAGAAGGGTCGCCAGCCCAGGAAGCTCACCAGGCTCACCTTCAGCCGGGCCCGGGAAACGGGGTCGACAACGCGGACCACGCCGCGGGCCTCCTCCACGGCTCCGTCGCGCTTGCGGCACTGATTGAGCACGCCGAGGGTGCCATCGCCGCGCAGCGTGTACACGGCCAGGCTGTCG
>JBIPMZ010000289.1:0-3329 GCA_044376165.1 Cyanobium sp. | reverse complement strand
CACCAGATCCAGGGGCAAAGCGCTCTGCATCAGGGCCGGCAGCGCGGTGGCGACGACCACCACCGCCAGCAGCGGCAGCAGCGGCGCCCACCAGAGCGGGGCGCGGCCCAGCGGGGCGACGACGCGGCGGGGCGGGGTGGCCGGCAGCGGGCGGCGCAGCAGCAGAACCGCCAGGAACAGCAGGCAGGCCATGTCCACCAGATAGATGCCGCGCAGGCGGTCGAGGCTGGCCAGAACGGCTCCGAGCAGGGCGCCGACGGCAACCCCGAGGGCATCGGCGCTGCGCACCAGGGCAAAGGCCCGGCCGGAGCGGAGCGGGGCGCAGGTGAGGGGGACCGCCAGCTCGATCGCGGGCCAGAACAGGCCGGCGGCGATCCCGAGCAGCAGCTGGCCGCCGAGGTAGCCGTTGAATCCCCGGGCGCCCAGGAGCAGGCCATCGCCGGCGAGGCCGCCGAGCACGGTGAGCAGCACCGGCAGGGAGCAGGGCAGGCCCCGATCGAGCAGGGTGCCGCTCAGAAAGCGCCCGCCGGTTCCGGCCAGGGCGGAGAGCGCCACCCCCAGGGTGATGCTGCCGGCGCTGAAGGCCATCTGGTGGAAGACGAGGGGGGTGAGATAGAGAACGCCCCCCCCACCCAGCATCGCGAGCAGCCGGATCCGTGCGAGATGTTGCAGCGGCGCGGGAAACTGGGACCACCAGGAACGCCCCCTGGCCCCCCGCCGTGTTTCGCCAGATCCCCCACTGTTTTCTCTTTCCACCACGTCGCCTGGCCCGCCCGGGGTCGATGCTGGCCAGTCTGCTGGTGGCCGCCGCCACCGGGCTGTGGGGCGCCGGGGCGTCGCCAGCGGCGGCGGCCGACCTGCTGGAGGTGCGCCTGGAGGCCCTGGCGGTGCCGATTCCGCTGGATCAGCTGGAGGCTCTCACCCGAGGTGAGCGGTTGGGGCCCGGAGCGGGCGGGGAGGAGCTGTGGATTTGGTGGAGCCTGCTGCGACCGGACAGCCAGCGGGATCTGCTGCGCCTGCTGCGGGTTCCCCTGCTGCGCGACCGCAGCTTCGGCCGCCAGCTGCTCGACAGCTGGGCGGGCAGCCAGATGATGGCGGAGGTGGGCGGCCTGCTCACCACCCCGGATGGCCGCAGCACCACGCCGCTGTTGCAGAGCACCCTGCTGCGCCTGCTGGAGGAGGGGCGGGAGGTGACGGCGATCGAGCTGCTGCGCCGCCTGCCCCCGCCGCGCCTCACCCTGCAGCTCGACGGGCTGGTGGCCCTGGCCGAGCGCTGGCGCCAGCAGCTGCGGGAGCAGCAATCGGCGTTGGCGGGGCTGCGGCGGCTGGCGCTCGACCGCCGCCAGTCGCGGCCGCTGGTCTTTGCCGGCGGGACGGGCCCTCCCCCCCGGCGCCTGGCCCTGGGGGTGCCCCATCGCCCCGAAGCCCTGCCGCTGGAGCTGTGGCCGTCCGGACTCTCCCCCCGCGACCCCGCCCCGCGGCGCCCCTGGCTGCTGATGATGCCGGGGTTGGGGGGCACGGCGGATCAGCTGCGCTGGCTCGCCAGCTCCCTGGCCGACCGGGGCTGGCCGGTGGTGGTGATCCAGCATCCGGGCAGCGACGCGGTGGCGATGAAGGCGGCCCTGGAGGGCCAGAGCCTGCCCCCAGGGGCGGAGACGCTGCCCACCCGCCTGGCCGATGTGGCGGCGGTGCTGGAGGCCCAGCGGCAGGGGCGCCTGGGGATCCATGGGGACGGGGTGGTGCTGGTGGGCCACTCGCTCGGGGGGTTGACGGCCCTGCTGGCGGCGGGCCTGCCGCCGTTGCCGGGGCTGGAGTCCCGCTGCCGGCTGGCGATGGCCCGGTTGCCGATCAACAACCCCTCGCGCCTACTGCAGTGCCAACTGGTGAGCGTCGGCGTGCCACCGACGCCGATGCGGCCGGAGGATCTGCGCGGCGTGGTGGTGTTCAACGGCTTTGGCAGCCTGCTCTGGTCGGAGCGGGGCCTGGCCCCCCTGCCGGTGCCGGTGTTGATGGCCGGCGGCAGCCTCGATCTGGTGACGCCGCCGGTGGAGGAGCAGCTGGGGTTGTTCCTGCCGCCGGGGGATCCGCGCAGCCGGCTGGTGCTGGTGGAGGGGGGCAGCCACTTCTCGGCGGTGCATGTGGCGGCGACGGAGGAGGTGTTGTTTCGCCTGGGCCGCAACCTGGTGGGGCTGAATCCCCAGACCGTGCAGCGCCTGCTGCTGCGGCTGACCAGCGAATTCCTGCAAACCCTCGAGCAGCCGCTGCTGCTGCCCCCCCAGCGGCGGGTCCAGGAGGGGGTGACGGCCTACGTGCTCGATCCGGCTGCGGCGGTGCGGTGGCGGGCGATGGTGCGGCCTTGAGAGCCGACTGTGATCAGAAGCGGATGCGGGGATCGAGCAGGGCGACCAGCAGATCCACCGCCACGGTGATCAGCACCACCAGGGCCGCCACCACCACCACGATGCCCTGCACCAGGGGGTAGTCGCGCTGGGCGATCGCCTCCTGCAGGCGGAAGGCGATGCCCGGCCAGGAGAAGGTGACCTCGATCAGCAGGGCGCCGCCGATCAGGGAGGCCACGGTGATGCCCGTGATCGTGAGCACCGGCAGCAGGGCATTGGGCAGGGCGTGGCGCAGCACCACCCGCCGCTCGTCGAGGCCGCGGCTGCGGGCCGCCTCCACGTAGTCGGAGTCGAGGGCGCGGCGCAGGTTGAGGCGCAGGGCATTGGTGAAGATGCCGCTGAGCAGCAGCCCCAGGGTGGCGGCCGGCAGGCAGAGATGGCGCAGGGCGCCGCTGAACTGCTGGAGGTTGCCGGCCCGCAGGCTGTCGAGCAGGTAGAAGCCGCTCCCCTCCGGCGGCACCATGGTGGCGGGGAAGCGGCCCCCCACCGGCAGCCAGCCCAGCCAGACGGCGAACACCAGCTGCACCACCATCGCGGCCCAGAAGGGGGGCAGGGCGTAGGTGCTGATCCCGTAGAGCCTTCCGGCCAGATCCACCTTCCCCTCCGGCCTAGCGATGCCGCTGAAGCCGATCGCCAGCCCCACCAGCGCCGCCAGCGCCAGGGCCAGCACCCCCAGCTCCAGGGAGGCCGGCAGGCTTTCGCGGATCACCTCCAGCACGGGCTGCTGGCTGTTTTGGGTGACCCCGAGATCGCCGCGCAACAGGCGGCCCAGAAAGGTGCCGTACTGGTGGAGCAGGGGTTGGTCGAGGCCCAGCTGGGCGCGCAGGGCTGCGCGGACGGTCGCTGGGGCGCGGGGTCCTAGCAGGGCATCGATCGGATCGCCGGGGGCGACGCGCAGCAGCAGGAACACCAAGGTGGCCAGCAGCCAGA
>JBIPMZ010000288.1:0-3332 GCA_044376165.1 Cyanobium sp. | reverse complement strand
TCTCCCCCTCGCACCGACAGTCCCGCGGCGCCCCAGCCGGAGGCCGACCGCGGGGTGCTGGCCATCGACGATGCCGATGATTTCGGCGACGACGAGGACGACGACGACCTGCTCGACGACGACGGCGAGGGCAGCAGCCTCGTCTCCCTCTTCTCCCAGGCCGTCGCCGGCAGGGAGGGGGGGGAGCTGGAGGTCAGGCCCCTGGCGGACGCCACCCTTCCCGCCAACGCCTACCTGCTCGTCGATAAAACGGTGGAGCTCCAGACCCGACCCCTCAGCGACTTCCCGGAACTCGGGCCGCTGGCGATGGACGAGCAACAGCGGCAGGCCCTGGTGGTCTTCCTCAACCCCCGTCAGGCCAAGCGCCAGTGCGGGCGCAGCCAGCGGGTGATCAAAATTCCCGATACGCGCGTACTGGAGCGCACCTCCCGCTTCCTGGTGGCCCAGGGCATCAGCCGCGTGTTGATCGAGGGCTCCCTCTACTCCCTCCCCGGCAGCTGATCCCCCCGCGGCAGCAGCAGGGCCGCCGCGGCACCGCCGCAGGCCACCCCCACCGCCAGGGCCACCCCCACCACAAAACCGGTGGGCAGCGCCGCACTGCGGCCCACCCCCAGCTGCAGCGAGCGGCGGTCGTCCAGGTTTTGGGCGCCCAGGCAGAGGGCCACCAGCAGCAGGGTTCCCCCCAGCAGGCTGCCGATCAGCAGGCGCAGGCGCAGCAGCATGGCGGCAAGGGGGGCGATCGCCTCGTGGGTGGGTTCAGTCTGACCCGCCGTGGGGATTCGGCTCGCGGTGCCACAACGCATAGAGGGCGCGCCGGCTGTGGCCGCTGCGTCCCGCCAGCTCACGGGCGGCCTCCCGCGCGCTGAAGCCTTGCCCCACCAGTGCCTCCAGCTGCCGGCGCAGCTCCGCCTCCTCCCATGCCGCCGCCGCCAGGGGCGGGCGACCACCGAGCACCACGGTGCATTCCCCCTGGGGCGGGTGGCGGCGGAAGTGGGCGAGGGCGGCCCGCACCGTCGGTCCCACCTGCTGTTCGTGCCGTTTGGTCAGTTCGCGAGCCACCTGCAGCGGGCGATCGCCCAGCAGCGACTCCACATCCTCCAGCAGCGCCACCAGCCGATGCGGCGACTCGAACAACACCACCGTGCGCTCCTCATCCGCCAGCTCCGCCAGCCGTTGGCGGCGCTGGGCCGGCTTCGCGGGCAGAAAGCCCTCGAAGCAGAAGCGGCCGCTCGGCAAACCGCTGCTCACCAGCGCTGTGGTGATCGCGCAGGGACCGGGGATGCAGATCACCGGCCGGCCGGCGGCGCGCACTGCCGCCACCAGCGGCTCCCCCGGATCGGAGATGCCCGGCAGGCCCGCATCGCTGATCAACGCCAGGGACTGCCCCTCCGCCAGCGCGGCCAGCAGCTGGGGGACGCGCTGGCTCTGGTTGTGCTGGTGATAGCTCAGGCAGCGGCCGCGGAGGCCGAGGCGCTGCAGCAGCAAGCCGCTGTGGCGGGTGTCCTCGCAGGCGATGCGATCCACACCCGCCAGCACGCGGCGGGCCCGGGGGGAGAGGTCTTCCAGGTTGCCGATCGGGGTGCCCACCAGATACAGCGTGCCCGCGGCGGGCTCCCCGGTGGATGGCGGGACGGGCTCCCCGGCGGGTGGCGGCGCCGCTTCCTGCACAATGCTCCTTTTTCCCCATGATGGCTGCCCCCTTCCCCCTGCCCAGCGGGGTTGCCGCCGATGCGCTGCTCCGCGAACTGCGGCGCCTGAGCTGGGGGGCTGCCGACATCCTGCGCGCCTACGCCCGCGGCGAAACGCCGCCCTACGGCTTCTCGGCCGCCCTGAGCGTCGATCACGGCGGGGAGGGACCGGTGTCCGCGGCGGATCTGGCGGTGAACAGCTGGCTGCTCGACGGGCTGGCCCGGGCCTTTCCCGCGGCCGGTTGGAGCCTCCTGAGCGAGGAGACGGCCAAGGAGCAGCTGCAGGAGGGGGTGCCGCTGCCGGCGGAATGGCTGTGGATCCTCGATCCGCTGGATGGCACCCGCGACTTCCTGCGCGGCAGCGGCGAATACGCCGTCCACCTGGCCTTGGTGCGAGACCACGTGGCGGTGCTCGGCGTGGTGGTGCTGCCGGAGAGGGAGGAGCTCTGGTTTGGCCTGCCGGGAGCGCGGGGGCCTGAGGGGGGGGAAGCCTGGGGCGAGAACCGCGCGGGCGAGCGGTTTCCGGTGCGGTTCAGCCCCCGGCGGGAGCTGGGTGAGCTGGTGCTGGTGGCCAGCCGCAACCATCGGGATGAGCGGCTGGAGCGGCTGCTAGAAGCCCTGCCCTTGGCCGATACCCTCGCCATGGGCAGCGTGGGCGGCAAGGTGGCCAGCATCCTGCGCGGCGAAAGCGACCTCTACATCTCCCTCTCCGGCCGCAGCGCCCCCAAGGACTGGGACATGGCCGCCCCCGAGGCGCTGCTGCGGGCCGCCGGCGGCGGCTTCAGCCATGCCGACGGACGCCCGTTGCGATACAACACCGGCGATGTGCGGCAGGCGGGCTGCCTGCTCGCCAGCCATGGATATGCCCACGCCGAACTCTGCGCCCGGGCCGCCGCGGCGCTGGCCGCGATCGATCCGGGCTTTGCCGTTTGATCGGAGCGGCGGAACCCGCCTCAAACCGGGGCGGGTTCCTCCTGGGGCACCCCCCGCAGGGTGAGGTTGATGCGGCCGCGGTTGTCGATTTCGCGCACCCGCACGGTGACCTGATCCCCCACGTTCACCACATCCTCCACCTTTTCCACCCGGGCTTCGGAGAGCTGGGAGATGTGAATCATCCCCTCCTTGCCCGGCAGGATCTCGACGAAGGCCCCGATCGGGATCACCCGCGTGACCGAACCGCTGAAGGTTTCCCCTTCGCTCACCCGACGGGTGAGGCCTTCGATGATGCGTTGCGCCTCCTCGGCGGCAGCGCCGTCATGGCTGGCGATCGTGACGATGCCGCCATCTTCGATGTCGATCTTGGTGTTGGTGCGTTCGGTGATGCCCTTGATCGTGCGGCCGCCGGGGCCGATCACGGTGCCGATCAGCTCCGGATCGATGCGGAAGCTGAGCAGCCGCGGCGCGTGGGGGCTGAGGGTATCGCGGGGCTTGTCGATCGCCTCCAGCATCTTCTCGAGGATGTGGAGACGGGCGGGACGGGCCTGGTTGATGGCCTCGGCCACCGTGGGCATCGCCAGACCGGTGATCTTCATGTCCATCTGCAGGGCGGTGATGCCCTTCTCGGTGCCGGCCACCTTGAAGTCCATGTCACCGAGGAAATCTTCGATGCCCTGGATGTCGGTGAGGATGCGCACCTCCTCGCCC